>JBBRHH010000176.1:0-10465 GCA_038222915.1 Tepidisphaerales bacterium | reverse complement strand
TGAGGTCATGGAGCTTTCAATGCCTGCTACCCGGCGGCGAAAGATTGGTTGAATGCACGCGCGAGGCAAGATTACAGAGATGCCAGACAAATTGCACACGAAACAGATCTGCCGGCGCATCGCGATTCCGCTTCTGGTGATCGTTGCGTTTCTTGCGGCACGGGGAAGCGCTGAAGAACCGGCCGAGCCGGTGAAGGCGGTCGACAATACGCTGGTGAGCGGTTCGCGGGCGCGGCATGTGCACTGGATTCATCTGTATGACGCGGGCGGGAAGCAGATCGACCCGGCCGATGAGAGTGCACCCCCCTACTCACCGGCCGCGACGTGCGGGAAGTGTCACAGCGTTAACGATATCAATCATGGCTGGCACACGAACGAATTTGATGAGCCGAGCGCTTCCAACCCGCCTGGCCGGCGCGGCGAACCGTGGATCCTGAGCGACGGCGCGACGGGGACACAGATTCCGATCTCCAACCGGGGCTGGGCGGGGACGTTTAAACCGGAGCAGGTTGGATTATCGCAGTGGTCCTTCACGAAGATGTTTGGCCCGCATACGGCGGGAAATCTTGGGCCGACGGACCTGTCGGCCAAAGATGCTGATCCGAAAGCGCGCTGGAAAATCTCCGGGCGGCTTGAGAACGACTGCATGATCTGCCATAGCAACGACAACCGGCACGATCAGGAGGAGTGGGGCCGGCAGATCGAGCAGGAGAATTTCAAATGGGCGCCGACTGTGGCGATGGGGCTGGGCGTCGTCAAAGGTTCGGCGAAGGCCTTGCCTGCAACAGCAGCGCCGCCGCCGAAGCCTGCGGAAAATGCGGATGGTTCTACCGAGCCTGCGCCGGAGGAAGTGAAGCCGAAAACGCTGCCGCTGAAGTATGACAAAGGCCGGTTCGATGCCGACAAGCGGGTGTTTTTTGATGTCGCCGGCCATGTTTCGGCGGATCGCTGTTACTACTGCCATACGACCCGCGAGGTTGGGCCGAAGGTCGCCCCGCGGTTCGAGCACGATGGCGACATCCATCTTCGCGCCGGGATGAAATGCACCGATTGCCACCGTAACGGGATCGACCACAGCATCTCACGCGGCGACGAGCCTACGACGCCGTCGGCCGCGAATGTTATCAGTTGTCGCGGGTGTCATCTGGGCAATCCGGAATCGACGGCTCCAGTGGCGATGGGCGGGCGGCTGGGTGCGCCGCATCCTGCGCACAAGGGCCTGCCGCCGCTCCATCTGGAAAAGCTTACGTGCACGGCCTGCCATTCGGGGCCATGGCCGGAGCAGCAGACGCAGGCGGTGCAGACTTCGATGGCGCACAACCTTGGCAAGGCGATGCGCGGCCGGCGCGATGATGTGCTGCCGAAGATTGTCGAGCCGGTGTTCGCCCGTGATGACAATGATCATCGCGTGGGGCCTTACCGCTTGCTGTGGCCGGCGTATTGGGGGTATTTGAAAGACGGCGCTGTTACGCCGGTTACTCCTGTGGCGGTGAAGAAAGCGATGCGCGCCGCCGAGGTGACTTTGCCGCGCGACGCGAATCAGGAACAGCAGATTATCCGGCAGTTTGCGGATGAGGACGTGGCGAAGACGCTGGCGGCGCTGGCCGAGGTGGATGGCGCGACGGGGACGGCGGTTTATCTCCACGATGGCAAGGTGTATCAGCTCGACGGCAAGCCGGAGGATCACAAGATCAAGAGTGATGTGCACGCCGCCGCCAATCCGTATATGTGGGCACTGGGTCACGATGTTCGGCCGCGCAGTCAGTCGCTTGGGGTACGCGGATGCACCGATTGTCATTCGACGAATTCTGCGTTTGAGTTTGGGAAGCTGACGTCGAATCTGGATGAGGAATTGGCCGGGCGACCTGACGCGAAGGCGGTCGCGCTGCCGATCGAGAATATGCTCGATCTGCGCCGCGACGAGGCCGGCCTTGCCAAGGCGTGGGCGTTTTCGTTTGGCTGGCGGTCGGTGTTCAAGGTGTTCGCGTTTGCAACGGCCGGGCTGTTTGGGCTGCTGCTTTTTGTGCACGGCGTGCGCGGGCTGGTTGGAATTTTAAGATGGCTTCAGGCTTAGATTGAACATGACATCGATCCCTCAAAATCAGACCGCACCCCCCCGCCGGCGCTCGTTTTTTCGGGGCCTGCTGGAAGTCGTTACTTACCTGGCTCTCCTGACCAGCGTAATCGGACTGGCCGTCACCGGCGGGTGGGCATGGCTGCGCCACGGCAAGGCTGGTTCGCTTGGCGGATGGTTTTTGTGGATTCACTTTGCAATCGCGCCGGCGTTCATTGGCGCACTTTTGCTGGTGACGCTGTTTTGGAGTGAGCGGTCGCGGTTTCGCACGCCCAATCCGCGCCGCGGCGTCTTTGCACGCTCGCTCTTCTGGCTTATGCTGACACTTGGTTTTGTGGCGATCTCGGCCATCCTCGTCTCGATGACGCCGCTGGTGGCTTCCGAGCAACAAATCACGCTTTACTGGGTACACCGGTACTGTGCGATAGGGTTGACGGCCGTGGTTATAATGTTCACCCTGGCGCTCTTAAAACCCGCCCGCCGCAGTTAATAACGGCGCGGTTAAGCACCTAAGATGTTTCTGGAGGTTTGTGATGTCGCGTTTTCTGTTGATGCTGTCTGTTGCCGCCCTGCTTCTGGGTAATCCGCTGCGCACCCGCGCTGCCGGTCCGACGACCGCGCCGGCCGGTGATCAGGAGGCGCTGCCGATTGTTCTGCCAAAGCCCGCCTATACCGAAACACCCAAAAACCTTCCGCTGGGCGTGAAGGTTGAAAAGCCGCACGGCAAGCGCGAGCCTTTCTTCGCCCCCAAGGGCAGCGTGAACCTGTCGCTGAAGAAGCCCGTGACCAGTAGCGAGAGCGATCCGGTCATCGGGTCGCTGGATATGATCACCGACGGCAACAAGGACGCGACCGAAGGCAGCTATGTTGAGCTTGGCCGGGGCGTGCAGTGGGTGCAGATCGATCTTGGGGCTGTGCATCCGATCAGCGCGGTCATCATCTGGCACTATCATGGACAGGCGCGTGTTTATCACTCGGTGATCGTGCAGATTTCCAACGACAAGGATTTCAAGACTGGCGTGACGACCATCTTCAACAACGACGATGAAAACGCCGCCGGCCAGGGCGCTGGAAAAGAACTTGGCTATTGGGAATCCAACGAAGGAAAGCTTTTCGACGCCAAGGGCGCGAAAGGCCAGTTCGTGCGGCTCTACTCCAACGGCAACACGTCCGATGACCAGAGCCACTACACTGAAGTGGAAGTCTGGGGCCTGCCCAAGTAATTCTCCAGCGAATATCAATTGACGCAGAATTCCGAGACCGATAAGAGCCGGGGCGAAGCCAGTCTTCGCCCCGCTCATTCTTTTGCAGGTGCACAGGCGGAGGGCGGCACCGAGCATTCGGCCCTCAACCTTCATCCATATCACCTGCAACACCGGGTGCTGTTTTTTTTGGAGCTGTTTGCCTCGCTAACGACGGCCGCTGCTTTTCGGCTTCCACAGCTTTCGCTTCGGCCGCTGCATGCGGACGAATCGATCAACGCCGACAAATTCCGCGAGCTGTTCGAAAAAGGGCTCTTCACCTACAACCCGCGCGAATATCACGGGCCGACGTTGTTCTATGCCGCGCGCGTGGCGGCTGCCCTCGAGCATGCCAAGCATTGGATCGATCTCACCGAGACTGATTACCGCCGCGTTCCGGCCTTCTTCGGCATTCTCAGCATCCTGCTGATTCTTCTCTTTGCGGATGGCACGGGAAAACTGGCGGCGACCGTTGCCGCCGCGTTGCTGGCGCTTTCGCCGGCCATGGTTTTCTACAGCCGGTATTTCATTCACGAGATTCTCTTCGTCTTTTTCACGCTGGGCGCGATTGGCGCCGGCTGGCGATTGTTTCGCACGCGACATCGGCGGTGGATGGTGGTTGCCGGGCTTTCGCTTGGCCTGATGCACGCGACGAAGGAGACGTTTTCGCTGGTCTTCTTTTCGATGTTCGCCAGCGTGCTGATTTGCGCCCTCTGGCATCGCCATCCGCTGCACCGCCATCTCCTGGAAATGCCCGCGCATCGCTGGGCCAGCCACACTGGCGGCATCACCGTTGGTGTACTCGCTTCGATGCTGCTCTTTTCAAACTTCCTCCAACCCGGGCGCGGGCCGCTTGATTCGATCCTCACCTACGCCAGCTATTTTCACCGTGCGCAGGTGAGTATTCACGATCAGCCATTTGGATATTATTTTCGCATCCTCGGCTGGAACTACGGCGGCGGCGGGCCGATCTTTTCCGAGGGGTTCATCCTGATCCTGGCGCTGGTCGGCATGCTCGCCGCGATCACCGGCCAGGGCATCCGCAAGGCCCACCTCCACCTTGCGCGGTTCCTCACCGTCTACACCCTGATCCTGACATTGATCCACTGCATCGTGCCGTACAAAACGCCCTGGAATGCGCTGAACTTTCTCGCCGGGTTCATCCTGCTGGCCGGGATCGGATCGGCCGCCCTGCTGCGTAACCTGCCCACCCGACCGGTGAAAATCCTCGCGACGTTGATTCTCCTCGCCGGCCTTACCAACCTGGGGTGGCAATCGTACAACGCGAACTTCCGGTATCCCGCGGACCAGCGCAACCCCTACGTTTACGGCCACTCCAGCCCGGACGTACTGAAGATCCGCGACCTGGTTGAATCGCTCGCGAGCGCCGACCCACAGGGGCACGACATCCCGATCAAGATCGCGGCCGGTGAAAACTGCTGGCCGATTCCGTGGTATCTCCGCCGGTTTCCGAATATCGGATATCTGATGGACGCGCCGAAAACAATCGACGTTCCGATCCTGCTCGTCTCGTCCGACGTGGCGGAAGACAAGGAAGACATTCTGCTCAACGCCGGGGAATATCACGTGGCGGGCCCGCGCGGCCTTCGGCCGGGGATTGCGATGTACATTTATGTGAAGAAGGATTTGTGGCGGGAATATATCGATCGGAATCGCAAGCAGGCGAGCAGCAAACCCAGCTCGGGCAATTAGCCGCCAATCTCACGTCCCATCGCCGGAAAATCCAGCTCCTTCGGAAAGTGCTGATAGTGTTTCAGCATATCTCTCAATGAGTAGCGCCTTGGGCGCCCTGATCGCGCCGACCGAGCTGCGACGATCTTCAGGTCACCTACGTTGACCAGAGATCCCGCAACGATTCGACGTTGCGAAGCAAAAGACTTCGGTAGGCGGATACCAAGACCTGCGCCCCATTTTCGAACTCGTACCAGCTTTGCCATTTCAGACTCCTGGTTCCATACGAACACTATTTTCTTTTCTACATCCGCTCCGCTAACGCCCCGTCTCCTCCGCCACATATTCCCGCACCCGCTTCAAACACGCCGCCACCCCGGCCTCTCCCGCGTGCCAGCCAGCGTCTTCCAGTGCGGCCTTGATCTGCTTTTCGTCCAGTCCTTCCACCAGCTTTTTCAACTCGGCGATCGCGTCGGCCGACTTTGCGCTTTTGCCTGCGATCATTGTCGCAATCGTCTTCAGCCGCGCATCGATCTCCATGCGCTGCTTGCCGATCAGGCCGCCTATGCCAATTGAAAACGCCTCGGTCTCCAGTTGCGCATTTCCCTTCGCGTCGCCCATGTGTCCCGCCCCGGGCCAATACTTGGCCTTGTACAAAAACTCTTTCTCGGCCAACCGTTTCTCAAACGCCTTTGCCCATTCCAGCCGGCCCATCGGGGCGCCGACGGCCATCAGCTCGGTGTCTTTTTCTCCACAGGAGATCGCGATGGGAATGCCGGCCGCATTTGCGTCCAGATCGCCCCAGCCGCGCCCCGTCGCCCATGAACCGGCCGACGTTGCGCAGCACCCCATCACCAGGTCCGGATGCGCGATGGTGAAGCGGTGGGCGAACTGAGCGCCGCCGGAATGGCCGGTGACGAAGAGCTTCGGATGCAATTTGTATTTTTCGCCGAGCTCCTTCACGATGCCGAGCAGTTGCGGGTCTGTCTCCTTCTCCAGCAGTTGGTAGCCACTCGGAAAACTTGGCGCTACGGCGATGCAGTCGCCGCGATCCAGCCACGACCCGAGGCCGGACATGTCCTTGCCGCTGCCGCCCGCGCCGTGCACGCCTACTACCAGCCAGTACGTCTTGGCCGGATCCGGCTTTGCGGGCGCGAACAGGAAATAATCGCGCCCCATCGGGCAGGTGTGCTTCACGCCATCGCGCCCGAATGCGCTGGACGAACAAAGGAGGATCGCCAGAAGAACGCCTGACATTTTTGTCTGACAAATATGTGGCTCAGGTCGAACTCTGTTCATAGCGAGAGTGTAGCAGACGCCTGCGACTGGCCGGCTTTTTGTGCAATCGGCAGACGCCAAACTCCGTTGAATTCGAACAACGGGCACTACCGCGCGTACTTCTTTATAAGTATCCTCAGGATCAACACATTAGCTCGTTTTTAGCGCGTTTGTTCCCGGCAACAGGAGGCTCTCCGTTGAATCGAACCTGGAAACTTGTCCCTCTTCTGTCGGCCCTCCTGGCCGCCCCGTTGGCGCACGCCGCCGATGCGAAGGTGGACTTCAACCGCGATGTCCGCCCCTTTCTCTCCGGCACCTGCCTCAAATGCCATGGCCTGGACGACAACGCCCGCAAGGGGATGCTGCGCTTCGACCTCCGCGATTCGGCCCTCAAGGGCGGAAAGTCCGGCGTGCCCGCCATCGTGCCTGGCAAGCCTGGCGAGAGCGAGGCCGTCAAACGCATCTTCTCCAGCGACGAAGACGAATTAATGCCGCCGCCGGCCAGCCGTCTCACGCTGACCGATGCACAAAAGAAGATATTCAAGCAATGGGTGGCCGAGGGCGCGGAATACAAAACGCACTGGGCGTTTGTGCCGCCCGTGCAGGTGGAATTGCCGAAGGTGAAGCAGGCTGATTGGCCGAAGAACGCCATCGATTATTTTGTCCTTGCGCGGCTGGAGGCCGAGGGGCTGCATCCTTCCGCGCAGGCCGATCGCTACACGCTGGCGCGGCGACTCTATCTCGATCTGATCGGCCTTCCGCCGACGCCCGAGGAGGCAGACGCGTTTGCGAAGGACGAATCGCCCGATGCTTATGAAAAGCTGGTCGACCATCTCCTTGCCTCGCCGCAATATGGCGAGCGATGGGCGCGCCGCTGGCTGGACCTCGCGCGATATGCGGACACCAACGGCTACGAAAAAGACCGGCCGCGTTCGATCTGGCCTTATCGGGACTGGGTGATCAACGCGCTCAACGCCGACATGCCCTTCGACAGATTCACCATCGAGCAACTGGCCGGCGATATGCTACCCACTGCAACCGTCGACCAGAAGATCGCGACAGGCTTTCACCGCAATACGATGCGTAACGAAGAGGGTGGGACCGATCCGCTTGAGTTTCGTTTTTACTCGATCGTCGATCGCACCAACGTCACCGGCACGACCTGGCTTGGCATGACGGTGGGCTGCGCCCAGTGCCATTCACACAAGTTCGATCCGATCACGCAGAAGGACTACTACCAGTTGATGGCGTTTCTCGACAACGCCGACGAGCCGGAATACGACTTGCCTCCGCCGGACGCGGCCAAGCGCAGAGAGGCGGCCGACGCGAAGGTGGCAAAGCTTACGGCCGAACTGCCGGGAAAATGGCCGTTGCAGAATGTCGAGTTTCATCCTCTCGTGGGAGCGAAGGTTGCCACCGCCAGCGGCGTTCCCGCCGAGAAGCAGCCGGATGGATCTTTCCGGTTCACGGGCGAAGCCCCCGACAAGGACGTTTACACTTTTGAGTTTGATGCAGTGCCGGCCAACGCCGACCGCATTCGCTTGGAAGTTCTCGCGGCCGACGGCAAAGGCCCCGGCCGAGCGCCTAACGGCAACTTCGTGCTTAGCGAAATCAGTGTGAAGGTCACCAAAGACGACGCTGACAAGCCGACAGATGTGAAGATTGTTCGAGCCGAGGCCGACTTCTCGCAGAAGGATTTCGCCGTTGCGGCCGCGATTGATGGAAATGACACCAAGGGCTGGGGTGTTTCGCCGCAGGAAGGCAAGAATCACTCGGCCACGTTTCATTTCCAGAAGCCGGTCATTGGCACTGACAGTGTTCATTGGACCGTCACACTCAAACAAAACTTCGGCACGAAGCACACGATTGCCCGCGCGCGGCTGGCGATCGGATCGCCCCGGAAGGAGGCCGGTTCGGTGGAAGCGCAGCGGCAGGCGGCCATCGATCACAGCTTTGGCGAATGGGAAAAGCGCGAATCCGCCAAGGCCGTGAAATGGACGATGCTCAAGCCGACGGCGATGAGCAGCAATAGCCCGACGCTGGACGTGTTGCCCGACAATTCCGTCCTCGTCAGCGGCGACATCACGAAGAGCGACACGTACGACCTCACCCTGCCGACGGATTTGAAGGGCATCACCGCGGTGCGCCTGGAAGCGCTGCCGCACGACAGCCTGCCCAAGCACGGTCCGGGAATGGTCTATTACGAAGGCGCGTTCGGCGACTTTCTCCTCAGCACGATCACGCTGAACGCCGCCGGGCAGGACGCGAAGTTCAACACGGCCGTCGCCAGCTTCGGTAGTTCGCCAGTGACCAACGCTATCGACACCGACGCGCAAAGCGGCTGGTCCATTAACGGCGGCCAGGGGAAGCCGCACATTGCCGTGTTTGGCCTCGCCGCTCCGACGGCGGCGGCTGGCGATCTGAAAATCCACATGCTGTTCGAGCGTTATTACGCATCTTCGCTCGGGCATTTCCGCCTATCGGTCTCGACCGATGCCCGCGCGGCGCAATCGAGCACGCTGCCGCCGGAGGTGGAAGAAGCACTCGCCGTTCCGGCCACCGATCGCTCGGCCGAGCAGCGCGGCCGGTTGATGCACTATTTCCTGAGCATCGCCCCAGAATTGGCCGAGGCGCGCAAGGAGATCGACGCCGCCCGCGGCGTTCCTTCACCAGCCTCCACGCTGGTATTGACCGAGCGCCCGCCGGAGCATGCACGCACCACGCACATTCACCATCGCGGCGAATTTTTGCAGAGCAAAGAGGCGGTTAGCGCTGACGTGCCTGGTTTCCTTCCGCCGCTTTCGAAGGATGAACCGCGCAATCGGCTGGGCCTGGCGGAGTGGCTCGTCTCCGGAAAGAATCCGCTGACGGCGCGTGTGATCGCCAACCGGCAGTGGGCCGCTTTCTTCGGCCGGGGCATTGTTCGCACGACCGAGGATTTCGGATACCAGGGTGAACTGCCGTCGCATCCGGAACTGCTCGATTACCTCGCGGTGGAGTTTGTGAAACAGGGATGGTCGCTCAAGAAGCTCGATCGTTTCATTGTGATGAGCAGCACCTATCGCCAGTCATCGCGGGTGACGCCGGAGTTGATCGCCCACGATCCACAGAACATTCTGCTGACGCGCGGCCCGCGATTCCGCGTCGAGGCCGAGATCGTGCGCGATTCATCCCTGAGGTCAGCAGGCCTGCTTTCATCGAAGATCGGCGGACCGAGCGTATTTCCCCCGCAGCTTCCGTCCATCACCACCGAAGGCACCTACGGCCCGCTCACCTGGAACGTCAGCACCGGCGAAGACCGCTACCGCCGCAGCCTCTACACGTTCTCCAAGCGCACCGCGCCCTTCGCCATGTACAACATGTTCGACGCCCCCACCGGCGAGGCCAGCTGCCCGCGGCGCGAAGTGTCCAATACGCCGTTGCAGGCGCTGATGCTGCTGAACGACGCGGCAGGCATGGAGGCTGCACAGGCACTGGGTAAATCGGCAGCGAAGGACAAAGGCGACGACAGTGCGAAAGCAGCAAGCATCTTCCGTCACTGCCTAACCCGGCCGCCGGAGCAGGATGAACTGACGATGCTGGTGGAGTTCGCGAAGAAGCAGCGCGAGCGATTCGAGAAAAAGGAACTCGACGCGAATAAAGTAGCCGGCCCTGGCGAAGGGAACGCGGCGGAGAGAGCGACGTGGACCACCGTCGCGCGATCGATATTGAATCTGGACGAGACTGTTACCAAGAATTGAGCCGACATGCCCACTCCACTCAACATCACCCGTCGTCACTTCTTCCGCGATTGCGGCGTTGGCCTGGGCAAGATCGCCCTTGCGTCGCTACTCACCGAGTCGTTCGCGCCGCAACTGTTTGGCGCGGCCGCGACGCAGCCGGCCGATCTTTTTGCGCCGCGCCAGCCGCACTTTCCGCCGAAGGTGAAGCATGTCATTCATCTGTTTATGGCCGGAGCTCCAAGCCAACTCGATCTGTTTGACTACAAGCCGGAGCTGGCCAGGCTGGAAGGCAAGCCGATTCCGCCGTCGGTTATCGCGGGACAGCGCTATGCGTTCATTCGGTCGGACGCCGCAGTGCTTGGGCCGCGTTTCAAGTTTGCGAAGCATGGCCAATCCGGGGCTGAGCTTTCCGAGATGCTGCCGCACCTGGCGAAGGTGGCCGACGATGTGTGCATCAT
>JBBRHH010000175.1:0-10526 GCA_038222915.1 Tepidisphaerales bacterium | reverse complement strand
CTTCCCCTCCCTCGCTCCGTAACTTCGTCGCCCTCTCCCACGTCTTGCCTCTTTCCCCCCCACGTCGAAAGGTGGTCGGTTAGTAGTCGTTTGCTGGTCGGTCATAGGTCGGTTGATGGTCGATTGGTGGTCGGTCACAGGTCGGTTGGTGGTCGGTTAGTGGCAATACCGTCCAACGGCGCAGTAGAGGTTTGGCAATAGACGCTGCGTAAAAAGCAGCCTCCCGCCATGATAGGTGTGTCTTAAACGCCTTTTGGCAAGGAGGCTACGATGATTGGCTTGAGACAGGATGTTGCGGCGCTGTCGTGGGAGGATCGTCGCCTTGGGCTTGAGAACATCATACCCGATGAGTTGATTCAGGAAGTACTCAGGGAAAATGGAAAACAAGATCGCAATTGCCCACGCCTGCCGGGTTTGTTGTTGATGCGTTTCGTGCTGGGATTGGGTCTGTTCTGCAGCGACTGCTATCGCCAGGTCTTTCGCCAGGTTCGCCAGGCGCTGGTGAGTGAGATTGGCCAGGAGACGCTGCCGCCGCGACGCAACCGCAGCAACCCGAGGGTCATCAAACGCAAGTACAAGAAGTGGAAGGTCAAACGACTCAAGCATCACAATCCCCCTCAGCCAACCAAGGCCTTCCGTGAAAGCGTGACGATCCTCCGTTGAACGGTATTGCGGTTAGTGGTCGGTTTGAAACGACCATCTGCCACCCCCACCTTATCCCAACCATCGACCAAACAAGCACTTACGAAAAACCATCGCCACAGAACCGACATCCAACTCAATTGCGCGCATTTGATCGACAACTCAGCACCCGGCACGCAGTCCTCAGCACTCTGTCGAAAGGGGGCGATTCGAGGGTCAAAACGGGGAGGTTCACCGTCGGTTTGGGGAGATTCCAGGGAGGTTGGAGGCACCCTTCGATACCGCTTCAGGGTCGGTTTTTTCGCGGCCGCCACACCGCCCGCTGGCCACAACCACAGGCCGCACAACCACTTCGATTTCTTCCCCGCATTCTCAGCCATCCCAAACACATTTATTGCGCGCAAAACACGCCGGCCGCACCGCGAAAAGCTCATTCCAAAGTTGGCGGCCTCTTCGCCGGGTTCTCCACCTACTGCACCCCTCAACCTTCTGCTAAACTCCCACACCATGAAAAACCAAATCGCCGCTCATCGTCGGGTTCAACTTCTTCTCGCCTCACTCCTGCTTCTTCTGGCAACGTCGTTTGCTGCGTTCGCGGCCGATGACAAGCCGGCCGATGGGTGGGTCTCCCTCTTCAACGGCAAGGATCTCACCGGCTGGAAAACCGTCGACGCCAATGACACCAAGTGCTGGGCCGTGACCGGCGCCGTCGAGCTTGACCCGGCCGACCCCGCGAAGCTTAAAGGCAGCGGCGATAGCGGCATCCTCTTCCGCCAACCCGTCGCCCACGGCACCGACTTCTACACCGAAAAGACTTTCGGCGACGTCGAAGTGCACGTCGAGTTCGTGGTTCCCAAGGGCAGCAATTCCGGCGTTTATCTGATGGGCCAGTACGAAGTGCAGGTTTTCGACAGCTTTGGGAAACCGGACGACAAACTAGCCAAAGGCGACTGTGCCGGCATCTACAACACCGAGGCTCCGTCCACTAACGCGGCCAAGGCGCCCGGTGAGTGGCAGTCCTTCGATATTGTCTTCCGCGCTCCGCGCTTCGATGCGGCCGGGAAGAAGACCGAGAACGCCAAGTTCATCAGTGTCCTCTGGAACGGTAAGAAGGTTCACGAGAACGTCGAAGTCAAAGGTGCAACCGGCGGCGAACTGCCCGGCGGCGAGAAGGCACAGGGCCCACTCATGTTCCAGGGCAATCACGGCATCGTTGCCTTTCGCAACGTCAAAGTGAAGCCCGTCGAATTGAAGTGATCTGCTGGCCGAATCCCAAGCACTCCAAGGAGAACCACATGAACCGCCGAGACTTTCTCAAGGCCACCGCCGCTGGTGTCATGGCCACCACCTTCGCCAACTACAAAGCCAACGCCGCCGACGGCAAGTCCCTCCGCGTCGGCCTCCTCGGCGCGGGCTGGTATGGCAAGTGCGATCTGTTCCGCCTCATTCAGGTATCACCTGTCAACGTCGTGTCGGTCTGCGACGTCGACAAGAAGATGCTTTCTGATGCGGCCGAGATGATCGCCACGCGGCAGGCCAGCAAGAAGCTGCCGCGCACCTACAGCGACTACCGCGAGATGCTCAAGGAGAAGGACCTCGACATCGTTCTCGTTGGGACTCCAGATCACTGGCACGCGCTCAACATGATCGCCGCGGTTGAAGCCGGCGCGGATGTTTATTGTCAGAAGCCCATCAGCCTCGACATCGCCGAAGGGCAGGCCATGCTCGCCGCGGCCCGTCGCACGAAGAAGGTGGTGCAGATCGGCACTCAGCGCCGCAGCACGCCGCACCTGGTGGAGGCGAAGGAAAAGTACATCGACAGCGGCAAGCTCGGCAAAATCGGATTGGTCGAGATCTACTGCTATTACCACATGCGTAACGGCAGCAATCCGGCCGACGAAAAGCCGCCCGAGAATCTGGATTACGAGATGTGGACCGGGCCCGCTGTCATGCGCCCCTACAACCCCATCGTGCATCCGCGGGGCTGGCGCGCTTTCATGGAATACGGCAACGGGATCGTCGGCGACATGTGCGTGCACATGCTTGACATGACGCGCTGGATGATGGGCCTCGGCTGGCCAACCAAGGTCAGCTCGACCGGTGGCATCTTCATCGACAAAAAGGCCAAGGCCAACATCACCGACACCCAGACCGCGACCTTCGATTTCGGCGATACCAACGTCGTCTGGCAGCACCGAAGCTGGGGCGAATCTCCCGATGAGAAATATCCCTGGGGCGCAACGTTCTACGGCGACAAGGGCATGCTCAAGGCGAGCGTGATGGGCTATGATTACGAATCCATCGACGGCACCGAAAAAATCCACAAAGGCGTAACCTACGAGCTCGAACAGTACCCCGAAGACAAAACCGAAAAGGACTTGGAGCAGCATGTGGCCCCCGCGATTCGCCACCACATGCAGAACTTCCTGAAGTGCATCGCCGATCGCGGCAAGCCCGTGGCCGACATCGAAGAAGGGTACAAGTCCACGACCGCCTGCATCCTCGCCAATCTCGCACTGAAAACCGGCCGGACGCTGACTTGGGACGCGGAAAAGGGCGAGATCGCGAATGATCCTGAAGCCAACAAATTATTGAAGCGCCCTTACCGCGCACCGTGGGTTCATCCGGCCGGAGCATAGGAACCCTCGAGAGCAAGTTGCGTCAAACAAACATCGGAGGACCACCGAATGTCGCGCAACAAAACCTTGGAACTGATTCAGGTCGAAAAGCCCTGTGCTGCCGACTGGCAGAAAATGCCGGGCGACGACCGGTCGCGCTTCTGCACCCACTGCCAGCAACATGTCCACGACCTTTCGGCCATGAGCCGGGTGGAAGCGGAGCGGCTGATTTGCGAGTCGGCCGGAAACCAATGCGTCCGCTTCAGCCGCGCTCGCAATGGAACAATCATAACCCTCGATTATCAGCAGCGCTTTCCAAAAATTCGACGCTGGCGACTTTGGGCAGCCGTTGGTTCATTTGCCGGATTGGCGTTGGCATTTTTTGGCTGCGAGGCCCATCAGGCCTACACGATGGGCTCGCCGCGATGTCTGCCCACGACTGCGCCCACAACGGCTCCGTCGGCGCTGCCCGCCGTTAACACGACGGGCAGCGCCCAGGAATGAACCGGTCAAAACATGACCTCCACCGATCCACTCCTGGAGCAATCCCGCCAAAACCGCACCACCCGCGGCCAATGGGAGCTCTTCGCCCCACATCGTCAGAAGCTCGAGCAACTCATGCTCCCCGGACACGGCGGCCGGCTCTGCGTCCTGGGCGCAGGCAACTGCAACGACCTCGATCTTCACTGGGCCCAAAAGACATTTGCCCAGGTCCACCTTGTTGACCTTGATCCCGACGCATTGCGGCAAGCAATGGAACGTCAGCACGTGCAGGCATCCGCCACGCTCCACCTGCACGCTCCCGTCAACCTTACTGCGGCAGACTTTCATCCCGGCCAGTTCGACGTCGTCCTCTCGCCGTGCGTCCTCTCCCAACTGATCGAGCCCGTCCGAAAGCTCCTGTCCAAAGACCTCGTCCAGTTGCTGCCGAAAGTAAAAGAGCTTCGTGCCAATCATCTGGCCCTGATGGCAAGACTACTCGCCCAAAACGGTCTCGGCATCGTCGCCATCGACATCACCTCATCCGATGTCGTCAAAGAGCTCGCCCATATCCCCGACGATCAACTCGCGGATGCCATGCGAAACGTGATCGGCCAGGGCCGGTCCTTCGTCGGCCTGGATCCGCGATCCCTGAAGCAAGCCATCGAAGCCCATCCCGACCTCGCCAGCATCACCATCACACAACCCTGGCGCTGGCACATCGGCCTGCTCCGCAGCTTCATCGTTTATGCAATGTGCTTCCGCCGCCGCCCCGAGGTCACTCCACCAGATCGCGATCTCTTACTCCGATGAGGTAAAGAATCGAGTCGAGCCCCAGCGTGGAAATCTTATGTTTCGCACTCTTCGCCACCATCGGCTTGGCATGAAACGCGATCCCCAATCCCGCGGCGGCGAGCATGGGAAGGTCGTTCGCGCCGTCGCCCACAGCGATTGTCTGTTGGAGTGAGATGTTTTCCTGCCCGGCGATTTCTTCGAGCAACTGGGCTTTTCGCTGGGCATTGATGATCTCGCCCTTGACCCGGCCGGTCATCACGCCGTTCTCAATCTCCAGGTCATTGGTCCGCACGTAGTCGATCCCCAGTTTTTTCTGCAGGTGCTTTCCAAAGTAGGCAAAACCGCCGGAAATAATTGCGGTCTTGTAGCCAAACGACTTGAGCGCGCCGATCAATCGTTCCGCGCCTTCGGTCATGTTCAATCGCTTGGCAACCGATTCCAGCGTCGATTCCGGCAAGCCTTTCAAGAGCGCCACCCGCCGCGTCAACGACTGGTCGAAATCCAGTTCGCCGCGCATGGCGGCTTCGGTGATGGCCGACACCTGCTCATACACCCCGGCCTCGCGCGCGAGCTCGTCGATCACCTCATGGCGAATCAATGTCGAGTCCATGTCGAAGGCGACGAGTCGGCGGATGCGGCGGTAGATGTTGTCGCGCTGCCAAGCGATGTCGATGGGATGTTCCTGCGTTGTTTGCATGAGGGCGGCGCGGAGGGCGTCTTCGTCCTTGGGCTGGCCGCGGACAGAGAGTTCGACGCAGGCTCGGCGCGGCCGGGCGTCATCGATGCGCGGCGGCCTGCCTGAGAGGCGGGTGATGATGTCGATGTTCAGGCCCTGGTCGGACATTACGGTGGAGACGGCGGCGATGTGCTTTGCGGCAAGACGGCGGGCGAGGAGCGTGAGGATGAAGCGCGGCTTGCCCTGCCGTTGGACCCACGCATCGTATTGATCGTCGTCGACCGGCGTCATGCGAAGGCGCAGGTCGGCGTGATGGGCGGTAAAGAGAAGGTCTTTCAGAATCGACGTTGATTCCACCTTCGGCGGAATGCGGATCAGCATGCCGAGAAGAAGCGTCTTATGGATGACAGTTTGATTGACGTCGAGAATCTCGATGTCATGTGTTCCCAGAATGCTGGTTAGCGACGCGGTGATGCCGGGGCGGTCTTCGCCGGTAATGTGAAGCAGCAGAATGGATTGCGTCGTGGCGGCCAAAGGAGCGGGGGATTGTAGTGGCGGAGCGGGTGCAAACAAGGTGCCTGGCATGCTACCTCATCGGTATAGACAGGCCGAAACCTTATAGTCCGAATACGCTTGTAGCCTCCGACCGGGTGGATATAGTCAATCAAAGAACGTACGGCACTTCCCTCCAGGGCACGCAATTCGAGGGAGAGGCATATGACAATACATTGGCTAACTTCGTGGTGGAATCTCATCTACGTCCTGCCCTTTGCACTGGCCCTGGTTTACCTGGGCATTTACACAGCGAGTGGGCTGACCTTCGGCGATGCCGATGCCGGCGTGGATCATGATCTTGGCGTCGACCATGACCTGGGAGCAGATCACGATCTGAGCGCCGATCATGACCTGGCGGCCGATCATCCCGATGGCGATACCGATTCCAGCGCGGATGCGCACGATGCCGAATCGTCTGATACGCAGTCGGCCGTGTATGTATCGGTGCTCAGCTGGCTGGGCGTGGGACGGGTGCCGCTCAGCATGTTGCTGATGGTAATGATGATCTCTTGGGGTGCGGTTGGGTTTCTCGCCAACTACCTCCTTTGGCCGCGATTGGGCGGCAATGTTGTGCTTGCATCCGCGCCGATTGCGGCGGGGGTTGGGCTGGTCATTGCCCGCCTGTTGGTTGTGGTCATGGCGCGATATCTGCCCATGAACGAGACCTATGCCCAGCGAAAGCATGACCTGTTGGGCGGTGTGGGCGAGGCCATTTACTCCATCGATCAGACATTTGGCATGGTGAGCGTTCGCGATGAACAGGGCGATCTTTTTCAGGTCCCCTGCCGAACGCCGGCAGATCAACCTGTGATCGCCAAGGGTGCGAAGGTGCGGCTTGTCGCCTACAGCCGGCAGGGGTGGTTCAGCGTCGTTCCGAATGTGGCTGATCAGCCAAAATAACATCGAATTAAACACGAAAGGTGATTTATGATTCTCGTACTTGGATTCCTCATCGGCGCGGCATTGACGATCGGGCCGTGGTTCGTTCCCCAACTCGAAAGCTCGGCAAAAGTGGCCTCGACGTCGCTTGGGGCGGTGATTCTTGTCATCGTGGCCATCGCTTCGGTGATCACGAAGCTCTACCGCAAAGCGTCTGCCAACATGGCCTTCGTGCGCACCGGCATGGGCGGCGCTCGCGTGATCAAGGATGGCGGCACGGTCGTGCTGCCGGTTGTGCATCAGATCATTCCGGTATCGCTGGAGACGATGCGACTGAATGTGGAGCGGCATGGGCCGCATGCGCTCATCACCAAGGACAACTTGCGCGTCGATCTTTCGGCGGAGTTTTACATCAAGGTGCAGGCGAACTCGGATGACATTCTGCAAGCGGCGCGATCGCTGGGCGGCCGAAACGTTCGGCCGGACGCGGTGAGTGAGCTAGTTCAGGAGAAGCTGGTCAGTGCGCTGCGCACCGTGTCGGCTACAAAGGACCTGGTGGAGCTCCACTCCAAGCGCGATGAGTTTGCGAGCTCGGTGCAGCAGATCGTCACGCACGACCTGGCGAGCAACGGTCTCACGCTGGAATCGGTCACGATCTCTTCGCTTGACCAGACCGATCCAACACAACTTCAAGAACGAAACGTCTTCGACGCGCAGGGTCTTCGCAAGATCGCCGAGATCACCCAGCGCGCCCGCGTGGAGCGAAATGAGATTGAGCAGGAGGCTCAGCGTCAGGTCGTGGAGAAGAACGTGCACACGCGCAAGCTCGTGCTCGATATGCAGCGCGACCAGGCGGAGTTTGAGGCCGAGCAGAAGATGAAGGTGGCGAACGTGAATGCCGGCCGGGAGCGCGAGATTGCTGAATTTAAGATCGCGCAGGATGAAGCGGTCACGCGTCGCGACATTGAAAAGATGAAGCTGGTAGAGACCGCGGAAGTGGAGCGGACATTGGCCGTTGAGCAGGCACAGGTCCTGCGGAAGGTCACGCTTATCTCCAAGATTCGCGAGCAGGAGACGGCCGAGATTCTCAAGAAGCAGGCCGTCGAGGTGGCTGAGCGGACGAAGGAAGTCGCGGTTGCCCAGAAGGAGCAGGAGCGCGCCGCCGCGCAGGCGGGCGTGCTGCTGGCCGAAGCGGATCGCGAAACCGCCAAGCAGAAGATCATGACGGTGCAGGTGACGACCGAAGCCCAGCGCGAGGCCGAGAAGAAGCTCATCGCGGCCAAGCAGGTGATTCAGGAGAAGAAGATCCGCGAAGAGACCGAAGCGGACGTGATGGCGTATATGGCGGTGAAACAGGCCGAAGGTCAGAAGCAGGCCGCCGAGTTGCAGTATGAGGCCAAGCTGCGGTTGGCCGAGGGTGATTCTCTTGCGAGTATCAAACGGGCCGACGGCGAGCGCGCACTGAAGATGGTCGATGTCAACGTCGAGCGCGAGCGCGTCGGCGTCGAGCAGGCCCGGGTGGACGTGGAGCGCCAGAGCCTGTCGAACAAGCAGGAGTTCGAAGACGCGGCATTGAAGTTCGAGCTAGAGAAGCTGCGCATTGACGCGGACCGCGATGTGCGCATCCAGGCGGCCCAGGCGATGGGCAGCATGTTTGGCAAGGCGCAGATGCAGATCTTCGGCGACCCCGCCACGATGGCGAAGATGTCGCAGGAGTTCATGCGGGCCGCCAGCTACGGCGCGGCCGCGGATGGATTGCTCAAGACTTTGCCGCCGCATGCCCAGGACCTGCTCGGGAAGATGGTGAATTCGCTGGTGTCGCAACTGTCGGCCGCCCCGGTCGACGTGAAAGTTGCGGATCCGACGATGCCGGCGCCGTCGAGCAATGGCTCGCCTGCGGAGGCTGTCGTAGTGGTTGAAGCGACTCCCGTAAAGGATGCGAGCGGCAAGCCGATTCGCCGGGCGTAACCACAGCCGGCTGCTCCTCCCCGATTCAGTCGGGGGAGGATGCGTTGGATGAATGTGCGAACATGAAGAGGACTGCCATGAACGTGAAAGAAGACCTGGCCGCGTGGGGCTTGCGGATTCCGGAAAACTGGTCGCTGGACAAGTGGGCCGCATCGCTTGGCGACAAGCCATGCCAGAACACGGCCGCGCTGGTTGGCGTCGCCAGCACCCTGTTTCTCGCGGCCGAGCGCCAGCACAATCCAAAGGTGAAGGACATCTACGATGCGATGATTTATTGCTCGACCTGCCTGTCAGTAGGCTACGGCGACATCTTCGCCAAAACGCCCGTCGGCAAGCTGATCGGAACAGCACTCATGACCATCGGCCCCGCCATGACCAGCAAGGCAATGGATGGCCCGCCCGACCCGGCGGTGGCTGAGAAGCAGAAAGAGATCCTCTCGACATTGCAGCAGATTCTGGCCGAGATGCAGAAGAAGCAGCCGTGAGCGCCCGTGAGCGTGCTTGCCTTGGTGCAAGAACGCGGTATAAATCTTTCCGGCGATCAGGATGCCTGAAGTCGCCTTTTGAAATGCGTGATCGAATTTCACACCTTCTGCATACGACCGGCTGCGCTGGGAACGCGGCTCGCGCCGGTGTTCTGGTCGTATCGATCAGCTCCCTTTTTATCGCTAAGTCAGCGCTCAATTCCGTCGGAATGAGCACACCATAATTTGGCCGGAACTTTGATTTTTAAAAAGGCCCGGCCATTTTGGTCGGGCCTTTTTTTTGGCTGGAGAAAGTCATGAGCACGTTGTTGATTGAGGTCTGTGAGGTCGCGGCGGTTGAGAAGCATCCGTACGCGGACCGATTGGGCATCGCGACCGTCAAAGGCTGGAAGACGGTTGTCGGGTACGACCCTGCGTTGAATGAGTATGAATTCAAGGCCGGGGAGAAGTGCATTTATTTTCCGCCGGACAGCGTGCTGCCGCCGGCGCTGGCGAACAGTCCTTTCAAGGTGTGCAAGACCAAGGGGTGCAAGGCGCTGAACAAATCGCCGCAGCAGCTTCCCCAGGCGCAGCAGCCCAATAATGGGAAGTGTGCCCTTTGCGGGAACGACGTGGAATGGCGCGATGGGACGCCCGGTCGAACTGGAGCCATGGCGTTCTGCGCGGAACTTCCGCGCGACGCGGCCGGTGTGCGCCCACCAGGCGGGCGTGTGCGGGCGGCGCGTTTGCGCGGCCTGCAGTCGTTTGGGTTCATCATGAAGATCGATCCGGCCCAGGGCGATGATCCAAACTGGCAAGTCGGCATGGACCTGCGCGAGCACTATGGCGTGACCAAGTGGGAGCCGCCAATCGAGAATATCGACGGCGAGGTGGAGGCGGCGCATCCGTCGTTTCATGCCTACACCGACATCGAGCACCTGGCCAACTATCCGGATGTCCTAGCGGACGGCGAGGAAGTCGTCTTTACGGAGAAGATCCACGGCAAAAACTGCCGCGTTGGACTCATCCTTGAGGAGGATGCGGCCGGCGTGCCGCAATGGACGTGGGCGGCCGGGTCGCATGGGTTGCGGCGGAAAGCAATCTCGCCGCTAGTGCGCCGATTCACGGCCGGCGAGCTTGTCGAGCGGCAGGTTCTTCAGAGCATGGAGGTGCCCGTCGGCCATGTCTTCCCTTACGACGGCGGGAAGTTCTGGCGCGTGGTTGAGGCGAAGCGCATCGGGGACGACATCGATCTGCGGGCGGAGGAAGTCTATCGGGTCGGCGACGGTGGATATGAACTTCGGATGCGGCAGTCGGAGTTCTGGGAGCCGCTGACCGACAACATGAAGGCGATGTTCACGCAAGTTCGAGAGCAATTTCCGTGGCCGGAGCCGAAACATGGCATCGTCTTGTTTGGGGAGGCATTCGGGACGCAGGACATGAAGTATG
>JBBRHH010000174.1:0-10534 GCA_038222915.1 Tepidisphaerales bacterium | reverse complement strand
CGAAATGTGCCGCAGGGTGACACGCCAAGCCGGAACCCGGCGATGAACAACTCGGGCACCGGCGGGCAGGATACGCAGGGTGAGCGCAACGGGTTATTGCCGGCGGGCACCGGGGCGTCCGACATTGGGGTATATGGACGGCCGGCAAATGCCCCTACACCTCCAAAATAGTGAGGTAGGACGATTTTTGTAAATAATTCTTGTGAAGTTTCGTGGTGTGCGATGCCGACGAGCGGTATGCTGGCCGGACTATGGTCGACTTGGTCGGCCTGAGCTTGCAACTGGAGAACGCGCGATGAATGACGTAAGTGTTTATGGACGAACTGGATGCGGGGACACGCAACATACCCGGCAGCGGCTGGACAGTCTTGGGATCGGTTACGATTACATTGACCTGGACAAGGACGCGAAGGCGGCTGAGTGGGTGGGTGAACTCAACGGCGGAAAGCAGAAGACTCCAGCGGTCGAACTCGAAGACCTTGTGCTGAGCGTACCGAGCGACGCTGAGTTGGATGGGGCGCTGCGATCCAAGGGGCTTATGGCTTAGGCAACGGGAACTTTCACGCGGGTGTACGCAGAAGCATCACAACCGGGAGTTGATTGAATCTGCGTTTAACCGTCGCGTTTGTACTGCTTATCTGCGCACTGCCGGCCCGAAGCGCCGAGAACCTGCTTAAGAATGGGTCGTTTGAGGGGGGCACGCGATACTGGTTTGATCTTGACGATAAACGAATCGTTGAGGATGGAGCAGACGGGGGTCAGTCCCTGCGCATCGATAAGGGTGGCGTGCAGAGCGCTGCTTTTCTGTTGCAGCCTGGCAAGGCGGTGACGATCAGCTTCTCGGCAAAGGCGGTGGAGGGCGAAACGACGATCGGGTGGCAATGCACGCCCTGCTCGCGTGAAGTGGGCGTGAAAAATGGGCAGACCTGGGGGATGAAATCGCACCATCCGGTGAAGATCACTGGGGAGTGGAAACGATATTCCTTCAAATTTACGCCGACCGCGGCGCAGGATGGGTTCTGGCCCCGGCCGACTTATATGGTGCAGGTAGGCGACGGCGATAAGCCCTGGTTGCTGGACGCGGTGACGGTTGGTTATGACGCTGGGGCGGACGGATATATTGGTTACCGGGATGTGGAGGCGTTTGTCGATTCGGCAGATTTGAAGGGGTATCGGGATGAAAGCGGGAATCTTCTTACGCAAGGGCAGACGGTCAATCTGAAGGCGTCGGCTTACAATCCTGGGGCGTCGGAGCGTGCTCTGAAACTGCGGTGTCAGCTTGTGGATTATGAGGGGGTGATCGCTTTGGGCGACGCGATCGAGAAGAGGGTCGTGGTTGGGGCGGGCAAGGCGGCGGTTGAAACTTTTGCCATGAAGCTCGTGCCGAATGGGATGGTGTTGGCGCGGGTTACGGCGCTTGGCGCGGATGGCAAGGTGATCGATCAATCCGATTTGCCGCTTTGTTCGTTGCCGCATCCGTCGGCCGCGTCGAAACCCGACTGGCGTGAGCGGTTTGGCGGCTCGCTTTTTGGGCCGCACAATGCGTCACTATGCGCGAAGATGGGTTTTGCGTGGACACGGTGGCGGCCGCATATGAACTGGTCGGACCATCAGAAGGATGGGCCGGATAGGTGGCAATGGCAGGATAAGGTTCTGGAGGAGCAGGAGGGGCTTGGCATCTCCAGTCACATGGTGCTTTATGACAGGCCAAAGTGGGCGTTTGCGAGTGATAAGGAGCAGTTGCCCAAGGACATGCAGTGGGCGGCGGCCGATCCGCGGTGGGACGATATTGCGCCGCAGTGTGCGTGGGATAAATATGTTGTAGCTTCGGTCAAGCATTACAAGGGGCGGTCGCTGGTCTATGAGATTGAGAATGAGCCGGAATTTGATGGGTGGGAAAAGAAGAACGACTTGTATGCGAAGTTCACAATCCGCACGGCGCGGCTGATCAAACAGACGGACGCCGATGCGAAGGTGATGGTCGACAATGTGTATGGGATTCCGTCGGGATTGAATCGATATCTTCTGGAGAAGGGCGCGGGGAAGTTTATTGATGTCATCTCGTGGCATGACTATCACGATGGCGGCCTCGCGGATGCGACAGCGATCAGGCGGATGCGGGCGGCGCTGGACGACCTGGGTTGCAAGCACATCGAGATCTGGTTTAACGAAGGATGGGCCTACACGAACACGGCGGTGGATGAGCCGGCGGTTGCGCTGACGCATCTGAATTCGGCGCAGAGTACCAATGCGATGGTGAGCAGCGTGGCGGAGCTGACGGCCGCGGGTCAGGAGAAGACCATCCTTTTTCATACGGGTTACGAAGAGCATGGGATGAGCTTCTGGGACTACGCCGGTCCCGGGACGATGCTTTGGGATTGGTATGGTTACCCCCTCCCGCTGGTGCCGGCTTGGAACACGCTGGTGTATCACATTGGTTTGAGCGAGCGGGTGGCGATTGTTCGGCCGGAGGGAGCGACCTTTTGTATCTTTCAGGATCTGCGGAATGGGCGCGGGGTGATGGTCGCGTATGCGGATCGAGAAGTTAAAGCGGACGTGACTGTTGAAATGCCCGTGGCGGGTCTGCTGGCTGAGGATGTGATGGGGAATGTGACCCCCCTGCCTGGCAAGGCGCTGAAGTTGTCGAAGACGGGAAGGCCGGTGTTTCTTTACGCAGCGGACAAGACCACGGGAAAATCGTTCTCGGAGAAGTTGACGCCGCTGGATCGGAAGAATGCGAGTTTTGTCAGTGGCGGCCAGGGTGGGAAGAGTTGGAAACTGCCTGCTGCCTGGGAAGGAAGCAAGAAGGATAGTACTGACGGCAACCCTGCGCTTGCCGATGGAAAGCCGGTCTGGCGGCTTGATCAGATCTGGCCGGTCGACTCTTCAAAGCCGGCGAACTACCGGCCGCTAGCGTGGCGCGATGGATGGTGGATCGCGTTGAAAGATGGTTTCGGCGGCCAACCGAAAGCGGAGATGAAGGACTCGGCCATTCGCATGGAGTTTCGCGCCTCGCAGAGCGCCAGCCCGGGTGAGAAGTTGTGCGGGTTGAGTTTTGTCGCGCCGGAGGCTGGCAACTACAAAGTCGAAGGAAGTGTTGAGCTCAAGTTGTGGGATGGCGACAACAAAACGCGTTTGAGCATCCTGAGGAAAACGAAAGATGCGGCGACGGAGATTGCGTCGGTTGCGATGAAGCGCAATGAGCGATCCGCTCTGACTGGCATATCGACGCATCTTGAGGCCGGCGACGAGCTGGTTCTGTTGCCGCGCATTGAAGGGATGTTTGTCGGCGGCGATGTGACGCTGCGCGATCTTACGGTTTCATCCGGCGCAGCTGTAACTTACCGGCTGCCGCGCGCCTGGGATGGAGCGAAAAAGGGGAGTGCCGAGGGGAATCCGGTCGCTGTAGCGGAGAAACCGCTGTGGCGATTGGATCAGGTGTGGCCGGACGATCCGACGATTGCATCGCATTTTACGCCGTTGATCTGGAATGGTGTGGAATGGAATGCGGAGAAGAATGGCGCGGGTGGGCAGCCGCAAGTCAAAGTTGAGGATGGGGCTTTTAAGGCGTCGGTGCGCGGCTCGTGGACGGGCAACGAAGGACAGCGCGTCGCCGGCCTTGTGTTTATTGCGCCAGGGAACGGGATTTACCACGTCACGGGTCAGGCTTTTAGCAAATCATGGGAGGGTGGGGCGAAGGTGTATCGGCTTGGGGTGTTCAAGAAAGACACGCAGCGGGCAACGCAGGAGAAAGTGCTTGAACTGCCGCGCGATGGGTTGAGAGTGATGTTTGATTTCAAAGTTGAGTTGTCGGCGGGGCATGAACTGGCGTTGTTGCCGCTGATGCCGGACTGGCACAACGCGACGACGACGACGATTGAAGATCTGGCGATATCGGTTGAGCAGCCGGAGGCGGAGCGGAAGAAATAGTGGAGGTTAGCGTGGGGCTTCGGATGGGATCATGATGCTGAGGAGGGATTGTCCGGCGCGCGGCGCGAGCTGGGCGTCGGCGGTTACTGGATTGACGTCGCCGAGTTCGTCAATGAGAAACAGCGGCATGGGTACGTCGTTGTGCAGTTCGCGGAAACGGGCGTAGTCGAACTCCGGGGTGAAGGTCGTCTTTCGGATCGTGGCGCCGAAATTCAAGAGATTTAACAATTCAGCGAATCCAGCGCCTGCCGAGAAGAGCAGGCGGGCGCGGAGTTCGTGATGGACTTTTTCCTGACGGGTGCCGGGTTGCGCGACGGGCGGTAGTTGATAGACGCCGGAGCGGCCGAAGATTCGGGCGAAGTGAACGGCGGCGAGGGCGTTGACGGCTTCGTTGGGGGTGAGGGAGAGCAGGCGGCCGATGCCGCTGAGATCGAGCTTGTCGAGGATGTATTCGGAGGTGACGCTGGCGAGGAGGGTTGGAAGGCCGTCGAGGCGTGCGGCGGCGATGTTCGCGTGGTTCGTATCGACGAGTAGGACGCCCTGACCTTCATTTTGCAGTACTTTGCCGATGGCGCGGGCGACGGGATTTGCACCGGCAATGAGAAACCCCCCTGCTCCGCGCTTGCGGAGGCCCAGCCGCCTGGCTACGGCGACGGCGCTGAGGCCGTAGACGATGACTGTTCCGATGATGACGGCGAAGGTGGCGGGGACGAGTCGTTCGGCGTTTGGATATTGCGCTTCATGCAGGCGCAAAGCGAAGACGGAAGAGACGGCGGCGGCGACGACGCCGCGTGGGGCGACAGCGGATAAGAAGAGGCGGTCACGCCAGGCGAGCGTGGAGCCCGCGGTGCAGAGCATGACGCTTGCGGGCCGGACGATGAGGATGAGGAAGCCGAGGAATGCGAGGGTTGACCAGCCGAGTGTTTTCAACTGGCTGGCGTCGAGTCGAGCGCCGAGGATGATGAACAAGCTGGAGATGAGCAGGACGCTGAGGGTTTCCTTGAATTCCAGGATGTGGCGAAAGGGCGCCAGCTTTTGATTTGCCAGCCATAGTCCCATGAGAGTGACGGCGAATAGGCCGGATTCGCTTTGGAACAGATTGGCCGCTGTGAAGGCGGCGAGGACGAGCATGAGGGTCAGCGGACTTTCGAGGTAATCGGGGACCCAGAACCGGCGCAGCAAGAGAATGAGGATGCCGGAGGCGGCGAGGCCAAAGATGGCGCCGAAGAAGACGACTTTTCCGACGAGGGTAATGGCGAGCACTGAGGCGTACTGTGGGCTGTGGGCTTTGATGACTTCGAAGACGATGAGGGCGAGCATTGCGCCGATGGGATCGATGACGATGCCTTCCCAGCGGAGGATTGCGCCGGCTGGCCCGCTGGGGCGGACAAAGCGAAGCAATGGGCCGATGACGGTTGGGCCAGTTACGGTCAGGATGGCGCCGAAGAGAAGGGACAGGCCCCAGCTCATGTGGAGGAGGTAGTGGGCGGCGGGTGTGACCAGCGCCCAGGAGATCAATGTGCCGAGGGTGACGAGATTTCGGACGACACGGCCGACGTGGGCGACATCGCGGACGTTGAGGGAGAGGCCGCCTTCGAACAAGATGAGGGCTACGAAAAGAGATACGAGGGGCTGGAGGAGGGAGCCGAGGAGTTCTTCGGGATTGAGGAGTTTTGGGTGGCCGAGGAGATCGGGAAGTGGTCCGACGAGAAAGCCGGCGGTCAGGAGAAGGAGAATGGCGGGCAGCCGCAATCGCCAGGCGAGCCACTGGGAGGAGATGCCGAGGACAACGATGCTGGCAAGGCCGGTGAGAGGTTCGTGGGTCAATCAGGTGCTCGCGAGGAGAGCTTAGCGGCGGTCTTGCGGCAAGGGAACGAGCAAACAACGCAATGTCGCAACACAATGTGCGGGCCGAAAGTACGTTACAATGATTGCGACTGCGGCCCGTGTTTCGATGGGCGCAGGTCAACCAACCCCAACCGGAGCGTTCATGAACCGAATCGCCGTGTGTGTTTTGCTTGCTTTCACCTTTGTCGCCGGCCGGGCTGTGGCCGCCGATGCTCCGGATGCCGGCAAGAAGAAGATTGTGTTTATCGGCGGCACACCGAGCCATGGTTTCGCGGCTCATGAGCACAACGCCGGATGCCTGCTTCTGGCCAAGTACCTCAATGACAATGTTCCCAGCGTTCATGCGGTGACGACGCTTAATGGATGGCCGAAGGACGAGTCGATCCTCGACGGGGCGTCAGCGATCGTCATCTACTGCGATGGCGGCGGCGGGCACCTCGCGATTCCCCATCTGGCCAAGCTTGACGCGATGAACGAAAAGGGTGTCGGCATCGGGTGTATCCACTACGCCGTTGAGGTTCCCAAGGACAAAGGCGGCCCTGAGTTTCTTAAGTGGATGGGCGGATACTTCGAAGAATATTTCTCCATCAATCCGCACTGGACGGCCAACTTCACTGAACTGCCCAAGCACCCGGTGACCAACGGCGTGCACCCGTTCTCGACCAATGACGAATGGTACTACCACATGCGTTTCCGCGAGAACATGGAAGGCGTGACGCCGATTTTGTCAACGGTGCCCCCTGATTCGACCCGCCAGGGCAAAGACGACGCGCATGGCGGCAATCAATTTGTCCGCGCGGACATCGGCAAGAACGTGAAGGAAACAGTTGTCTGGGTAAGCGAAAACAAGAACGGCAGCCGTGGTTTTGGCTGCACCGGCGGTCACGTTCACTGGAACTGGGGCCAGGACGATTTCCGCAAGACAATTCTGAACTCGATTGTCTGGATCGCCCATATCGATGTTCCGGAGGCCGGCGTTCCCAGCAAGGTTCCAACGGTCGATGAGCTGCTTGTGAACCAGGACGAAGAGGCACCTAAGAACTTCAACAAAGAGGAAACGCAGAAGAAGATTGAACAGTCGAATGCGGCTCCCGCGAAGTAAGCGCGAGCCGTCACATTAAAGGCAATTGAAGCGCCCACGCACTGACCTGCGTGGGCGTTCTTCATTGTTGAAGTCGGGCTCAGGTTTATCGGAAACCGGCCTAATCACGCGGCGATAGTGCTACGATTATATAGCCGCGTTGACATGAATGACTCCCTCAAACTCGACGCCTCTGCACGCATCAGCGTCATGGATGTTTCGTCAGCTGAGTTCATCTATCCGCAGATCTTTTCAACTGCGATCGCCAATCCAGAATATCTGAGTAATCCTGAGTCGCGGAAACTGCTCGAATTTTTTGAGGCCAAGGGACTGGCGGCTTTGAAGGACGAGGATCGGCGAGAGGCGTGGTATGCGGATTTTCTGGAGTATCAGGCGAAGCATCATCTTTATGCTTCGGTGCTTTCTCCCAAGGCGTATTCGAGGCTTGGTTTTCATTTTGACTTGTTGAAACTCACGCGCTTTCTTGAGGTGTTTGCCTACTGCAGCCCTGGGCATGGGTACAGTCTGCAGGTGAGCTTTCTTGGTTTGTTTTCGATTTTAATGGGGGATAATGATGCGCTGAAGCGCGAGGCGGTGGAGGCGATTGAGGCGGGTGGTGTGCTGGCGTTTGGTGTTTCGGAACAGCGGCATGGGTCGGATCTTCTGGACAACGCGTTTAGGATTCATCCGGCTGGGGAGGGGCGGTACACGGCCAACGGGAGCAAGTTTTATATTGGGAATGCGAACTGTGCGGCGATCATTTCGATTCTTGCACGGAAGCACAAT
The DNA here is from genome assembly GCA_038222915.1 of Tepidisphaerales bacterium. GTDB lineage: Bacteria > Planctomycetota > Phycisphaerae > Tepidisphaerales > Tepidisphaeraceae > JBBRHH01. Next base: position 2,889 of record JBBRHH010000174.1, on the reverse strand, counting down.
CCGCGGGCGAATGGAAATGTGCGGCGGTTGCCGTTTGCGCTGTTTGCGATTCGGCCGGCGATTGCGAAGGGATTTACGAATGTGCGGAAGATTCGCACTTTGGGTGTGCGTCAGGCTTACGTTGGCAGCTTTGATGTTGTCGATCATGAATTTCCCGAAACCGATGTGATCGCCGAAGGGCGAAGGGCCTGGGATGCGGTTTTTGGCGCTGTGACGCTTGGGAAGTTTTTTCTGGGGTTTGCTTCGATCGGCATTTGCGAGCATGCGATGTCGGAAGCAGTTGGGCATCTTTCGCATCGCATTTTGTATGACAAGCCGGTTATTCAGATGTCGCATATTGGGGCGCTGGTGGCGCAGGCTTACTTGCGGCTGACGGCGATGAAGCTGTATGCGTATCGCGCGCTCGACTATGTGCATGCGGCAACTGCTGACGATCGGCGATATGTGCTTTTTGCGGCGGTGCAGAAGGCGAAGATCAGCACGGAGGGGGTGAAGGTGATGGGATTGTTGTCGGAGTGTGTGGGGGCGAAGGGGCTTGAGGCGGACGGTTATTTTGAAATGGCGCTGCGGGATATTCAGCTTATCCCGGGGCTGGAGGGGAGCACGCATATCAATCTCGACACTACGCAACAATTCATGGCGCGCTATTTCGGGCAGGCCGATCGTGATCTCGTTTGTCCGGAGTCGCTGGTCGCGGGGACTGCTCCTGTCCGCGAGAATTTGTATTTGATGCAGGCGCGAACGGGTTCGATCAACAGTGTTGGTTTCTCGCGATTTCTGGCGGCGTATCGGCCGCTTTGGGCGGTGGCTAATGTTCGCGTGTCTGCGCGGCAATGCAGGGCGTTTGCGCGGCTCGTTCGACTGGTGAAACGAGTGAGTGCGCCGATGGACGATGCACAGGTGATGTTGGCGGTCAGTCAGGCTTTCGCGATTGTGGTGTTTGCGCAGTTGGTGGCGGAACATGCGGCGATTTTGCGATTGCCCTTGCAGATCGTGGCGACACTGTTTCACAATGTCATTGGTGACATGAATGGCGCATTGCTGGCGATTGCGGGGCTGGCGCAATTGGATGATCGCGTCCGCGCGGCGGCCGGCGCGATCGTTGTCATTCAAAAGACGACGCAGGAGGACTGGGCATTTCTGGCGGAGCATATTGCCGCGTACAGCGGCCGGAACGATCAGGCTTGTGGCGTGGGATTGGGTTTGCCCATTTGAATAAGCCAATTCATGTGCGACTTTAGCGCTCCGAAGAACGTGCGGTGGGAGGCGTATTTGACGCCGAACTCGTTGCAGGTTGACTCGACCACCTTGGAGAGCGCCGGGTAGTGGACGTGACAGATCTTGTGGAACAGGTGATGTTCGATCTGGAAATTCAGGCCGCCGAGGAACCAGCAGAGAAACGGATTGCCGCGGGCAAAATCTACGGTGGTTTGGACCTGGTGAACGGCCCAGTCGGTTGAAATCTCGGCCTTGCCGACGCCGGTTGGGATCGGCGTGGGGAACTCGGCTTCGCCGACGCAGTGGGCGAGGACGAAGACGACGCTCAACACGACGCCGCTGACAAAGGCCGCGAGAGCATAGACGCTCAGTACGGCCCAGACGGGGTGGAGGAGCATTGGGAGGACGAAGGCGAGCGAGAAGAAGACGATCTTGCCGCAGATGAAGGTGACGAGATTCTTGCCTTTGGGGCGGGGAATCTTGTGGCCGCCGATGTAGCCGGTGGCGACATTATAAAAGTCATCGAAGAGATGCCATTTGATGGCGATGAAGCCGTAGAGCAGCCAGAGATAAATGCCTTGGAAGCGGTGGAAACCGAGGTGTTTTTGTTCCGGGGAGAGACGGCCGAGAAGGCCGATGTTGATGTCGTCGTCGTAGCCGTTGACGTTCGGGTAGGTGTGATGGATCGAGTTGTGCTTCCAATCCCACAGATATGAACTGCCGCCCATCAAATCGAGCGAGAAGGCCATCATCTTGTTGACCCACTGACGGTCGGAGTAGCCTTTATGGCCGCCGTCGTGCTGGATGTTGAATCCGATGGCGGCGACAGAGACGCCCATCAGAATCGCGAGGGGGACGACGGTCCACCAACTGGAGGCGACGAACATTAGCAGGGCATAAGAGGTGAAAAACCACGCCAGAATGGTCGCGGTTTTGAGATACATCTGCGGGCAGTCGCGTTTTCGGCGGCCGGTTTGTTCGAAATAGGCGTCGACACGACGGCGCAATTCGCGGACGAAGCGGTCGCTGCCGGTGAATTTCAGTTTGGACAAATTGCTGGAACGTTCAACAAAATTGGCCGCGACGGCCGATGCCGGAGCGGTGATATGCGGGGATACATCAAGGGAAACTTGCGTCATTCCGTTGTACTCCGATGTTCTGAAAACGCTCCGCGTTATCGAGTCTAGACCTTCTACTCAATGCCAAAAAGCAACGATGCCGCTGTCTTGTTATCGGATAAGATGCGAAGATCGCAGCAGCCGCGATGGTGAGGAGAGCGGATGCACTATCCGGGTAAGCCCAAGCTATTCTAAGGATTTCCGAAACGGCAATCCAGCCCCCGCGGAACTATTTACTAAATTGTGATGAGCAAACGGCCTCTGCAAAGGCGTTTGGTGGCGGCACTGATCGTTCGTAAATGAATTGCAAATCTGGAATAACGGTATATTCTCCAGCCATGGATGTGCCGCTGTCTGACATTCCCTCTGAACGCTTTCCCCGGCACATTGCCATCATCATGGATGGGAATGGTCGCTGGGCGGTGAAGCGCGGGCTGGAGCGGGTCAAAGGGCATGAACAGGGTGCCAAACTTGTCCCGAAAATAGTGACTGAATGCGCGGATCTTCGGCGACTGCGCGGGGGGCCGGACTTTCTCACCCTTTATTCGTTTTC
>JBBRHH010000173.1:0-10605 GCA_038222915.1 Tepidisphaerales bacterium | reverse complement strand
GGCGTTTGTAAAAATCACCACCAATCACAATGTGACTGGCTGGGGCGAAATCACCGGCCTCGATCCCACTGTCGCCTGCACTTTGGCGCGATCGCTGTTCGAACTCCTCGACGGTGAAAACCCGACGCGCATCGAATATCTGTGGCAGAAAATCTATCGCTCCCATCGCGACATGCGCGGCGGATCGTTCATGGTGCACACCTTGTCGGCGATCGACATGGCGCTGTGGGACATTACCGGGAAACTCTACGGCGTTCCCGTCTATCGCCTCCTGGGTGGGCCGACGCGCGACAAGATCCGCGTTTATCCCTCTCCGAAAGCCACCAAGGTTGGCACCGGCGGCCCGCATCCCTTCTCCGGCGATCCTGAAGATATCTCGCGCCTCGTCAAAATGGTCGAAGATGCCCGCAAAAGAGTGGGGCCGACGGGCAGCGTGATGTTTGACGCCCACTGCGCGGTTCCGCCACCGATGCTCATTCAGTTTTGCAACGCCATCAAGGCATCTGACGTGTTGTGGATCGAGGAGCCTTGTGTGCCAGGCAACATCGAGGCATTTAAACGCCTGAAGGCGGCGATCAATATTCCCATCGCGACCGGCGAGCGCGATCGCACCATCTGGGGCATCGTCGAGTACCTGCAGGAGCGCTGCATCGACATTCTACAGCCCGATGTCGGCCAGACCGGCGGCATCAGCCAGATGAAAAAAATCGCGACGTTGTGCGAGGCGTACATGGTCCCGCTTGCGCCGCACAACACCTGCTCGGAACTTGGAGTTAGCGCCAGCCTGCACGTGGCGGCGTCGATCCCGTTCTTCCTGATTCAGGAGTGCTACCTCGACGGCCACATCATGCCGCCGGGTGTCGCGAACAAGAACTGGACCGTGGATGCCGACGGATATGCATCTCTTCCGCAAGGCCCCGGCCTTGGCGTGGAGATGGATGAAGGAGCGATCGCGAAAGTGAACGAAGACCCCAAGCGGAAGTTCAAGTGGCCTTTGCCGTATGCCCCTGACGGCGCGATCCGGGACTACTAGACTATCGCCGTGACTTCCGCCAAGCCGTCCGGCGATATCCTCGGTTACAAACCAGCGCACGTGCGTCCCACCCACGTGCGCTATGTCGTTCTTACGTTCCTCTGCGCCCTTTCCTTTCTCACCTATTTCGACCGCGTCTGCATCATGCGGGCGCAGCCGGAGATTCAGCGCGACCTGTTTGTCAGCGATGCGCAAATGGGCTGGATATTCAGCGCTTTCTGGCTTGCGTACGCACTGTTTGAAATCCCCGGCGGGTGGATGGCGGAGCGATTTGGCGCACGCCGCACGCTTACCCGCATCGTCCTGGCGTGGTCGCTGTTTACGGCACTGTCCGGCTCGGCAGGGGGGTTCCTTTCCCTGCTGACGTTCCGTTTCCTGTTCGGCGTCGGCGAGGCCGGGGCGTATCCCGGCATCGCCCGCGTTCAATCCAGGTGGCTCCCCGCCAGTGTGCAAGGCCGGGCCAGCGGCTTTCTGTGGTTGATCGCGCGCTGGGGCGGTGCACTCTCGCCCAAGCTTTTTGGCATGGCGCTTCGCGCTGTCGACAACAGCAGCTTCCGTTCCACCATGTCGCACATCCCCGGCCTGCACGCCCTCGCCACGCTTCCGGCCTGGCGCATGGGCTTCTGGCTGTGCGGCCTCGTCGGTCTTGTCTGGGTCGTGCTGTTCTATCCGTGGTTTCGTGATGACCCGGCCGAAAACCCTTCTGTCAACCAGGCCGAGCTTGATCTGATCCGCGGCGACGCACCCGCCGCCAAGGAGGAACTCAAGAATCACCATGGCGCAATCCCCGGCCTCTGGGCCGCCATGCTTACCAGCCGGAGCCTTTGGGCCATGTCGCTGGGCTACATCTTTGGAAATTTCGGCTGGTCGTTCTTTGTCAGTTGGCTCCCCAAGTTCCTGCTTCAGGTTCACAAGATCAACTACGCCGGCTCCGAATGGATCGCCGCTGCGCCACTCCTCTGCGGCGGTCTGGCGTGCCTCGGCGGCGGTTATATCTCCGACGCCATCATCCGCGCCACCGGCCGGCGCACCTTTGGCCGCGCGCTCCTTCCGATGCTCGGCCGAACCATCGCCGCCGTGTCGATCATCGGCGTGGTCCTCGTGCATTCGCCGTGGCAGGTCGTCGTCCTGCTCTGCATCACCATGGCCGCGTACGACCTGGGTCAAAGCTCCAACTGGGCCGCGATCATCGAAATCGGCGGGGCGCACGCGGGCGTCGCCGCCGGCTTCGTCAATACCCTCGGCAACCTCGGTAATTTCATCCAGCCCGTGGTGGGTCAGTTCATCTTCAATCGCTTCGGCTGGCCCACCCTGTTCGCGGTCTACGCGACGATGTTTTTGCTCTCGGCCGCCGTCTGGTTTTTTATTGATCCGACGGAGCAGTTTTACCGGCCTGAAGAATTCACGGCGTAGGCGGCGGCGTAGTTACCGGCGGAGCAGCGGCGGCGCGAAAACTCTCCACCCTCACCTCGACCCGCCGCCCGGTCCGAAACGATTCAGCACAAGCCATTGCAAGCTCCAGCGCCCGCTTCCCCGCCATCGCATGCACCGGCGGATCGTCCCCAGCCTTGAACGCCTTCAGCATCGCATCCACATGCTTGTCGAACGTCGCATAAAAGCTCCGGTCGACATCGTTGAAATAGCCGGCTTGCCAAACCTCGGCCGTTTCGCTGTTGTGCGCATTGAATGTGTACCGCCGCACCGTGTCCTCGATCAGCAGCCGCCCCTTTGTCCCGGCCACTTCCACGCTGTGCGTCTGTGGATACGCATACGAAATGTCATACGACCCCACCAGGCTCCCGACCGCGCCGTTCGCAAAATGCAGCGCCACCGACAGTGTGCGATAAAACCCCTTGGACTTCTTGTCGGTCATCTGCGCCATCACCGAATCGATTGGCCCGCACAAAAACTCCAGCATGTCGAAGCCGTGGCACTGCGTCTCGATCAGATTGTTCAGCGGATGATCCGTCCCGCCGTGGCCGCCAAAGCGCCAGGTTGCGAACATCAGTTCCCCAAGCCGGCCCTGTCGAATATCGCGATGGGCGAGCGTCAGCGGCTGCGCATAATGGTGATTGAAGTTGATCGCGAAGAAGAGTTTTCGATCGTCCGCCTCTTTCAGGAGCGAATCGGCCTCGGCCATCTCGAAAACAAACGGCTTTTCCACAAACAGCGGAAAGCCGGCCCGAATCACGCGGAGTGTCGCGTCGTAATGTTCCTGATTCGGCAGACTCAGCGCCACCAGATCGGGCTTCTCCTGCTCCAACATTTCTTCGATGTTGGTATATGCCCGCACCCCGTACGCGGCCGCACGCGCTGCGGTCTTGTCAGGCGTTCTGCCGCAGATCGCGAGAAACTCCACATCGGGGCGACTCGACCAGATCCGCGCATGTTCGCGGCCCCAACCGCCAGCGCCGACCAATGCAACTTTAACCTTCTTGTCACTCATTGAATTCCACTCACCCCGGCCTCTTCGCCCGCGCATCAATCTCCATCATCAGCGCATCTGCATCGGCATACCCGGCCCCGCGAGCCAGCCGTGCCGACACGGCCGCCTTGTCCAGCTGCGGCGGCTGCATCGTCATGTACGAGACGGCCTTGTAATAGTGTGCCTCGCCCAGCGCCGGATTGCGCGCCAGGGCCGCATCGAACACGGCAATCGCCTGCTCCGGCTGCTGCATCGCCAGATGCAATCGCCCCAGCGTCGTCATGCACTGCTGGCTGTTCTGCAGCGCCTCCGGAAAATGTTTTGCGGCGTTGATTGCTTCGGTGTATTCGTTCATCGCGGCATACATTTCCATCAGGCGCTGCAGCATGGCAGAGTCGCCCGGAGACGTCCGCAGACTGTTGTAGAGCGCAATCGCCTGTTGATATCCCGCCTGACTCCCGGCCGAGACGCGCTGGCCAAACTCTTCCACCGGCACGCGAAAAACGGCCTTGCACCGCGTGCATTCCGACATACGCGTCTTGCCGGAGATCGGAAACACCGGAATAAAAAACAGCGTGAACCACTGACGATAGGCCTTGCCCACGATCGTCGACTGTTGCCGGCAATTCGGACACTGCGCGTCCACCGGCGGCGCTGAATCGTGCCCCGAAACGTTGCGCGTCCCAAAAAGGATAATAAAACCCCGGCGAGCTTTTAGCGGTCGTTTGCACTGCGACATGGTTCGAAAATCTAGCCTACGGCGGAACGTAGCCAGCCGCAAATCAGTCATTTCTCCTCAATGCAATAGAGGTGGGTATACGTCCGGAGAAAGATCTGGCCGTTTGAAAGCGCCAGCGTCGCGTTGGTTCCCTCTCCAACACTATTCACCGCCAGCTCCTTGTACTCTTTTGGATCGGGACTGAAGACAACCGTATCGCCACCCTGGCTCGTTGCGTATACGCGCTTGCTGGTCCCCACCAGCGAACTCCAGAACCGCCCGCCGGGATAGTGCCGCCACATCTCCTTGCCCGTTTCAATTTCGATGCACTGAAATCCCGGCTCACTCACCATGTACAGGTATTTTCCGACGACGACGCCGGTCCCGATGCGCTGCGGGATTTTTGCCGTCTCGCGCCAGAGCCGCGCGCTGGTGGTGATGTCTCCCATCCCGCCCGGCTTGAATCCGATGGCGGCACCCGCATAGCCGGCCATCGCCACTATCGTCCCATCGGCCTCCATCGCATCCGCATACGAAAGCGGCCCGGTCCCTTCGCACGTCCAGACAATCTTCCCCGTGGCCGGGTCGTACGCATTCACGTGCGACGGCATCGTCAGCACCAGCACATCCTTCCCATCTGACTTCACCACGATGGGCGTCGTCCACGATCCGAGCCAGGTGTGCGTCTTTGGACTTTCGTTGTCGGCGCCGCCCGGCTCTTCGGTTTGCCAGAGGGTCTTGCCATCGCGCCGGTTCACCGCGATCAGAAAGCTTCGCGTCCCTGGCCCACAGTTGAGAATGATGGAATCGCCATAAAAGATGGGCGAGGCCGCGTAACCCCAGATATGCTTGAACTCTCCCAGGTCGCGCGACCACAGTTCCTTTCCCTCGTAGTCATAGCAATGCAGCCCGGCCGACCCATGCCACACCACCACCCGCTCGCCATCCGCCGCCGGCGTCGATCCGCAATAGGGGTTCGCATCGTGGCTCGGCTCGTTGCCGGCATACTCCACAGTCTTTACCCACAACTGTTTCCCGGAAGTGCGATCGAAACAGAACAGGCTTCGGCCCTTCCCCTTCTTGTCCTGTGCGCAGCTGACGAACACGCGCCCGCCTGAAACAATCGGGCTGCTGTTGCCTGGCGACGGCAAGGCCGCACTCCACTTGATGTTCTTGTCCTTGCCCCACTCCAGCGGCAGCTTCGGGTCATCGCACAATCCCGTCCGCTCCGGTCCTCTAAACACCGGCCAATCCGCTGCGCCGGCAGATCCACACAGCCCGGCCACAAGAAGCAGACTCCAGGATAGGACGGCGGAATAGCGTGGATGCATGTGAGAGCCTCGATATGAAAGGGACGGCCGGTCGGATTATATAGTTCTTCACGACATATGCAGCCGATGCGATTCGTTTAAATATTCATTATGTGGGAAGACTGTCCCCCCACTGCGCCTTTAATATGTGCAGAGCCACTGAAGCACTGTGGATTGGCCCTGGTGTCGATGGCTTACATCCTGCGGAGGATTGTCATGTTCAAGCGTTCAATGATTCTTGGTGCGATCGCGGCCTTGGCCGCTCCTGTTCTCGTAATGGCCGGTTCCAACACGATCGAGGGTGCGCCCTACGCATCGCAAACGGTCAGCTTCCAGGCCGGTCAGGGCGGCAGTTATTATCTGCCTGTTCCGACCGTAACCGCCTCTCCCAATGCCTTGACGGGCCGCGACAACAACACGCGCCCCGTCCGCCTCGTCCAGAAGCAAATGGGCCAGGGGCAGATGGTCTGGATTGCCCAGGCCGATTGAGCAGCACACGCGAAGATGCCGCCGGCTCTCGCACAAAGCGAAAGAGCCGGCGGCTTTTTTTTCGCGCGCAAATTAAGCACGTTTACCACGAATAGCGGTTCATTCGTCACCGGCTAAGCGTAAAAGCCGGAGTTTAGTCGCTGGCACCAACTTTGTTCTGGCGAGGGCAGTGAACCCTCGTTATCTCAGTGTTGTGGGCCTGATCCTTGTGACCTTTGTTGGTGGGTGCGCCTCCTGCGAACAGGCGGCGCGGGCAACGCCAACGGACTGGTTGACAAGCCACGGCGGCGTGGAATCCGGCCCATTGCAGTCTCGGGTCGAGTGCTCCGCCCGTCTGCTCATCTCCGGGTGCCAAGGCCGGGCCGTCTCCATTCATATCCTGAACAACGACACACTCACCGCGTACAGTTGGCCCAACGGCGATGTGTTCCTGTCACGAGGTCTTGTCAATGCGTTAACGGATGCGGAACTCTCGGCCGCGATTGCGCACGAACTTGGCCATCTGCTCAATGACGGGCAATTGAAGTCCGTTGTTGGACTGAATGGTGCGTCGACAAGTCTGGATGTTGAGGAGCGCGCCGACGCGACCGGGACTGAACTGCTCCTGCTGCAACACATGTCGCCCACGGCGATGATCTCCATGCTCGAGAAAGTGCAAAAAGGCGGTGGCGTGTTGCGTAACACCCGCCACGCCATCGATCATCGCATCGAGCTTCTAAAAACCGCCTCTACGCATCGCTGACGCAACAACCCGTGGCGGACTATTGCTCGCCCGCTCAACGAGCGGTAACGTTTCTCGCATGCAACACATCCTGATTCGGGCCAGCCTGCTCTTATGGTTGGTGGGCGGTTCAGCAAACGCCGGAAATATCTTCGACGACGATTGGACGCCGCCCGCGCCAAAGGCGGTTCGACCTGAGTCGATCAAGCCTTTGCCGGCCACAAAACCAGCATCACCCAAATCAACGCTTCCAACTCCTCCAGTTTCCGTGGCGCCGGATGTGCCTGTGCACCGTGACCCGGTGACACCAGTCGTTGAACCGGTCCGTCATCCCATTCCTTCCAAGCCCGATCAGGCCAAATCGCGAAAGTTGATGGCAGAAGTTTTCTCCAAGGATCTCACAGATCACACCGCGCCTGCGCGGCGCGCGCTGGCCGAGAAATTGATCGCCCAGTCGGACAAAGCGAGCGACAACCCCGCCGACCAATTTGTTGTGCTCGGCGGCGCAATCGATGCCGCGCGAGAAGGTGGCAGCCTGCTCCTCTGTTTCACGGCCGCCGATGCCATGGCGAAGAGTTTTGAAGTGGACGCATTGGCTGTCAAAGCGGACGCCGCGATCAAGGCGAATATCAAAGCCGACACCTCGCCGCTTGCAACGGAAAATGTTCAGTCCGGGCTGAAACTGCTTGGGCAATTGGAAGCAACCGACGATTTTGATACCGAAGCCCGCGTCGCAACCGCTCTTCAGAAAAGCGCCGCGGCCATTCCGGCGATGAAGCTCACCGTTCAAACCCGCATTACCGAACTTCACAAACTGCAGCAGGATTATCTCCAGATGTCGGTGGCCGCGAAGAAGCTCGCCACCGAGCCGGAGGATCCCGCCGCCAATGCCGTCGTCGGCCGCTACCAATGCTTCACTCGGGGCAATTGGGACGCGGGTCTCACTTACATCGCCAAAAGTTCCGACGCGAAGCTGGCCGGGCTTGCCAGGCAGGAAATAGCCAGGCCCGAAGCCGCCGCCGATTTGGTTTCACTCGCAGATGCCTGGTGGCAATACAGCGACAGCCAGTCCGGGCTGAACAAGGCCCGGGTCATGGACCATGCCGCGAGCCTCTACCAGACTGCCATGCCTGGCATCACTGGACTGGCAAAAGCCACTACTGAAAAGCGCATCGCGGAAGCGCATGTTGCGTTACGCGCGCTCGTGCCGGCACGCCCCGTGGATCTGTTGGCGCTGGTCGATCTGGACAAGGACGTTGTCCGGGGAAAATGGACACGTGACAAGAATGCATACGTTTGTGAAGTTCCTCAGGGCAGCAACGCTGACTTGGAGCTTCCCTACATTCCACCCGAGGAATACGACTTTCGCGTAAGTTTCACCCGCACCCGCGGACAGGATTCAATCGACCTGCTGCTAACACACGGACGTCGGGATTTCGCGTTCTGCATGGATCCGCACGATGGCGGTCGATGCGGCCTGGATCGAGTGGCGGGCAAGGCTTATCACGAGACTTCGGGGCCATCCACTGCAAAGGTAACGAATTCTTTCCTGATCGGGCAGCGGCATAACGTGCTGATTCAGATCCGCAAAGGAAATATCAAGACGTACATCGATGACAAAGTTGTCCTCGATTACCCCACCGATTACGCAAACCTGGACATGTGGGATGCTCGCCAGTTGAAGCATCCGGAACATCTTGGCATCGGCAGTTGCTCTTCGGGCATCATCTTCCATTCCGTGGAAGTCACGGAAATTTCCGGCGATGGAAAGGTCGGACGCGAATAGCCCACGAGCTTGCTCATCGCAGCAGGTCACCATAGCGTGCCCGCATCTGCAGGAGGATTCCGATGCTTGTCAGGCCGACGTCTTTTCTAGCCGCCTTGCTATCGCTCAACGTCGCGTTCGCGGCCACCGCCGCCGACTTGCACATCAGCCCGGCCGGGAACGACGCAAACCCCGGCACCGTCGAAAAACCGTTACTGACGCTGACAGCCGCGCGCACCGCAGCCCGCGCCGCCAAAGCCGCTGGCCCCGTCACCATTCTCGTCCACGCCGGCACCTATTACCTGCCCGAAACCCTCCTCCTCACTCCAGAAGATTCCGGGACGGAAGCCGCCCCCGTCACCTATGCCGCCGCGCCCGGCGAGAAACCCATTGTCAGCGGCGGCCAGAAGCTCAACCTCAAATGGGAACCGTATCGCGACGGCATCATGAAAGCCGCGGTCCCGGCCGATTTCACCACCGATGAGCTATTCGTGAACGGCGAACGCCAGATCCTCGCCCGTTATCCCAACTTTGATCCCAAGGCGCAATACTTCAACGGCGCCTCGGCCGACTGCATCGCTCCGGCGCGCGTGGCCCGCTGGGCCAATCCGGCCGGCGGGTATATCCACGCCATGCATGGCGCGATGTGGGGCAGTCTGCACTATTTGATCACCGGGAAAGACGCGGCCGGGAAGTTGAAGTATGAGGGTGGCTGGCAAACCAATCGGCCTTCCGGCATGCACGGCAGTATTCGCTTCGTCGAAAACGTCTTCGAAGAACTCGACGCGCCCGGCGAGTGGTTCCATGATGCCAAGAATCATGTGCTGTATTTCTATCCGCCCAAAGGCCTCGAGCTCTCAGCGGCCGTCGTCGAATCAGTGCGGCTGAAGCACCTGATCGGCGTGAAAGGCACGGCCGACAATCCCGTCAAATTCATCCGATTCCAGGGCCTCACCTTCCGCCATGCCGCGCGCACCTTTATGGAAACGCGCGAGCCGCTTCTTCGCAGTGACTGGACCATCTACCGCGGTGGGGCGATCTTCTTGACCGGTACCGAAGACTGTGCCGTCGAAGACTGCCTGCTCGACCAGCTCGGCGGCAACGCCATCTTCGCCAGCAACTACAACCGCCGCCTTCTTGTCGCCCGCTGCCATATCTTCAAATCGGGTGCCAGCGGCGTCTGCTTCGTCGGCGATCCCAACGCCGTCCGCAGCGGCCTGACCGATGTCGGCCGAGGGCAGGACATCAAAGACATCGACCGCACGCCCGGCCCGAAGACCAGCAACTACCCGGCCGACTGCATCGTCGAAGACTGCCTGATCCACCTCGTTGGCCGAACCGAAAAACAGACCACCGGCGTGGAGATTGAGATGGCACAGGGCATCACCGTCCGCCACTGCTCGATCTACGATTGCCCCCGCGCGGCCATCAACATCGGCGACGGCTGCTGGGGCGGCCATCTCATCGAGTTTTGCGACCTCTTCGATACCGTCATGGAGACGGGCGATCACGGCTCGTTCAACTCCTGGGGCCGCGACCGTTTCTGGAATCTTGGCCACGCCGATCCCAACAAGATCAGCCAGGGCGACAACCAGGACCTGCCCAAACTCGACGCCGTCAAAACTACCATCCTGCGCAACAACCGACTGCGCTGCGATCACGGCTGGGACATTGATCTCGATGACGGCTCGTCCAATTACGAAATCCGCAACAACCTCTGTCTCAACGGCGGCCTGAAAAACCGCGAAGGCTTTTATCGCGTCGTCGAGAACAACGTGATCGTCAACAACTCCTTCCACCCACACGTCTGGTTCAAGGGGAGCGAAGACATCTTCCGCCGCAACATTGTATTCAAGCATTACGAGCCGATCGGCGTCCCGACGCCGTGGGGCAAGGAGATCGACTACAACCTTTTCCACGTGCTGGGCCAGAGCAAGATTGCCCCCGCTGTCGAACTCCAGAAGCAAAGCGGGCGTGACGAACATTCACAGATGGCCGACGCCCAGTTCATCAACCCCGCTGAGGGCGACTGTCGCGTGAAAGACGACTCGCCGGCGCTGAAGCTGGGCTTCGTCAACTTTCCGATGGACCAGTTTGGCGTTCAGGACAAGTCGCTTCGCGTCATGGCCCGAACGCCTGAGCTC
>JBBRHH010000172.1:0-10619 GCA_038222915.1 Tepidisphaerales bacterium | reverse complement strand
CGAACGACCTGCGCGCCCTGTGGCGAGTATTTGATCCATTCGATCGCCCGGTCGCCGCGGGAGACGGAGATAAAGGTGTCCTGCGAGAATTTCTGATAGGCGAGGCAGGTGGAATTTCGGCCGGCCTGCACTTCGGCAACGCGTTCGATTTCTTTTGGGGACGCGGGGGCGTCGGTGGCGAGGCCGCCGACTGTGTAGAGGCCGATCTTGCCGTCGACGGACGCAATGAACGCGCGGGCCTTGTCAGCGCCGCTGAGAGTAGCGAGGACCGCGGTGGGCTGGACGACGTCGACTGTTTTTACGACGGGCGGCTTCCATTTGGGATCGGCTTCGAACGTCGCGGGCCACTGCTTTGGCCCGGGGCCGATATCGCGCGTCTTCTGGAAATTGGCTTCGGTGGTGAAGTACATTTCGCGAACGCGCTCGAAGAGTGGCTGCAGGTCGATAAACGCGGCCTTGTTGTCGTACTTGGAAATGACTACCGCGAAGCCGGCGGTGCTGGAATACTGGCTGTTGTTGCCCTTGTTGAAGGTGTCGCGGTCAGGTTGCTTGGCGAGGTCGTATTCGCGCAGCATGCCCGCGTTGCCGTCTTTTCCATTGAGACGGCCACCCTCGCGATTGCCGACGGCGCAGACGCCGGTGGGGACAACGATGCCGGGGAGGTCGACGTAGCCGAGCAGCTTCATGCCCGTGAAGAGTGCAACGTTGGGAAGGCCGGGATAAGCGTCCTGCCACTCGTGCCCGAAGTTCGTCTTCTTGCCGTTGCTCTCGAGAGCGAGGACGGCGACCTGCCCCTTCTTTGTATCGGAGTCGTAGACCGTGATAAGTGCGAACTCACTGCGATTGGTGACAGAGACAGCGGTCGGCATCTTGTTGGGCGGGAACTGAAATGTGGGATCACTGCCGCGCGCGGTGACGGTACCGGCCGTTCCAACGAGTCCCGAGGAGAAGAGGATGACGCCGCAGTTGGACCAGCCGCCCATGCCGCGGGCCATGGCGATGGGCATGCCGGGATTTCCGCCGGGGGCGGATTGTTTCCAGACCGCCGATGTGGGCTCCGGACGAAATCCGCCGTGCCATGGAGGCTCGGGGCTCTCGGTCCAGCAGCCGCTGGTCCATTCGATAATGGTGACGCGATCGACGGGAAAGAATCCGGCGTCGGCCGCGTAGAGAATCTGGCCCTGCGTGCTGCTGAAATCACCGGCGACCTGCGGATTCCATGGGCCACCGATCTGATAGCGCCGGCCGCCGTGGTCCTGCTTTGGCGGAGCCAGATAGATCTCCGGAAATTTCTCGGGCTTGGGGCGGCGATAGGCTGAATAGTCTGGCCCAAGTCGGCGGTCCATGCCTTCGGTGGTGAAGTCGTGGATAAGGCGAAGGCCTGTAGCGCGATCGACTTTTGCAAGCGGCGGGACGGGCTTTGTCGTCGGGAGCGTCTGGGCGGAGCAAAGCGGAGCGATCGCGATCACGATGAAGAAACATCGCGCGATCAGAGGGACGAGCATCCTGGAATGTGGTTTCATGATTCGCCGATCAGGGATCAAATCTTACGTGGCCCCAAAGATGTGGTTCCAGCCGGGCTTCGACGGCTTCGTCGGCGGTTCCGGTGGCAGCTTCGTTGGCCCAGTACTGACGTTGTTTTACCTGGGTTCCATCGCCGGTGGTCAGGACGCCCCAATCGAGTTTGAGGACGAGGCCCGGGCGCGGTTGCAGGCCGATGGCTTCCAATGGGATGACGGCTTTGACGACGGTGTCGGGATCGAAGGAGAGCGTTGCCTGGGCGCTTGCGAGGGACGAGACGCGATCGAAATGCGTCTTGCCGCCGGCGGCGGTGGAGGTGTCCCATTGATCCGTTGCGGTACTACCCACCGCGACTGGCTGGTAGAGCACGATCTTTGGCTTGTCGTTCACGAACGCGATGAGCAGGCGCATATCGCCCGCGACGGGCGCAACGCGATTCGCGTCAGCCTTCGCATCAGTCGAGAGCATCAAATCGAGACAAGCGCCGGTTTTAAACAAGCGGTGGAAATCACTCCCGGTGTTCTTCAATGTCCCGAGGCCATGGCCGCTCCAGCAGAGGTAAAGATTTTTGGCGTCGTAACCCATTCTGAAATCGACATTGAGCTTGCCGCCAAGTTTGGACTCGATCGGCCAGTCTTCCGGGTCTATCTTGGCGTCGAGCATGGGCGAGTGGAGGAGGCGCGGCGCGGGTACAACCAGCGCCTTCGCGGAAACGGTCCGTCCAACGCGCGAGGCCTCCCATGCCTTGGCGCGCTCGATGTCTTCAGGCCTCACTTCGACATCGGCATGAAATCGCTTGAAGCGATCGAGGCCTGCCACCTCCATGATGCTCATATTGGTGAAGCCCATGATGATGTAATACTTGCCGTCGGCCTCGCTCTTCGTGAAAAAGCCGTGGAAGTGTTCCTGACTTGCCGTGAGCTGTCCGAGATGCGTGCCCGGCGGTGCATCGACGGGGCCGAGGAACTTGGCGCGGGGGTCAGTCTTGTGAAGAAGGACCTGCCCGGCTAGCAGGCCGTCCGCAGTCCAGATTTTCCACTGGCCGGTGTTGGCGTGGACAACCATGAATTCGCCCAGGCCGTCAGGTTCAGCGGTTTCGTGACCAATGATGCCGAGCTCGTTGGTGACGGTGCCTGGATTCCAGTTGGGGATGCCCAGGCCGGAAACGCCGCCGGATGCTGGGTAACTCCAGACTTTTGCGCCGTTGGCCGAGGTGACGAAGTCCTGCGAGCCCTCGCCCTGCTTTGGCTCGCCGTCGAGTGTGAAGAACTGGCCGTTGGACAAACGCAAATGGGGCGCGCCTCGGATGACCTTGCGGTCGTAGATCGGCGTACCGTCCGGAAGAAATTGCCGCACCTGGTACCGGACACTGTCACCGACGCATCCGAGTTCTTCGTCAAATCGGCCGACGCCTGAGCCGTGCCCTTGGGGCTTCTTTTCGAACTGCACTTCATTAGCCTGCACCAGGCCGTCCGCGTTCTTGTCTGACCAGACGAAGCTATAGTCGCGCGGGACGCCGCCTTTGAGGAGCGAGATGACTTCGGACGTGCGTAACGGTTGGAAGGAAGTGGCGTCGCCCATGGCGGCAACGAGTCGTACGGTGCCGGCTTTCTCATCCGAGAGATAGACGCAGCCTACGCCCTGCCGTGAATCGAGGGAGAGCGGGGCGGTCACGAGATACGTGGCCGGATTTCCCTTCACACGCTGGGCGAGGATGTCGGTGTTTTCGAGTTGATCGGCAATCAAGCCCTTGATGCGCGAGGTGTGCTTCTCCCAGTCGATGGCAAATTCCACCCGGCCGTAGTACGCGCGGGACTTGTCATACCGATTGATCGTCCCGCCGCCCCCGCCTCCGTAGAACGTGTTGCCGAGGATTTCCTTGACGAAGGTCCCGTCCGTCTTGAACTGCACGATTCGGCGGGGGTAATTGTCGTTTTCGACGATCCAGAGGCTGGCGCTCTTGTCGACGCACAGACGATGAACCGCTCCGAGTCGCTCGGGATCCCATGGGCCGGGTTTGAAACCGCCGGGTTTGCCGATGGTGCGAATCTGTTTTCCCTTCAGGTCGTAGACACTGATTGGCAGCCGACCATCGTCGGCCCACGAGTGAACGTAGATCAGGTTGTCCGGGCCGACCGTCATCGTGTGCGGCCGCGCGTCGGTGATGACTGGCGTTGCTGCACCAGTCTCCTGATCGATGCGAACGATGGAAAGGTGGTCTTTGGCGATCCCATAGAGGTCGCCGCTGGCGCTGAAACAGAGGCCATGCCATCCGAGGCGGACCGGGAGTTCTTTCAGCAGCGTGCCCTTTTTGGCGTCGTAGATTTCGACGCGCTCGTAAGCCATGGCCTCGAGGGGCGCTTCACCCCGCAGATAATGGAGCGGGGCGACGCCGTCGATCGCACACAACCGCGTGTCGAGAGCGGCGGCGTAGGACTGGGTGAAATGCAGGCCGTGTTCGGAGCGGCCGTCGTGCTTGCGGCAGGCGGCGTTGTCGCCGTTTGTGTTGTTGTCGAGCCACTGTTCGGTGACGCGCAAGCGGACGGCACGGGTTTCGACTTCTTCGTCGAAGTCGACGTAACCGTCGATGTAGCGGGCGAACCGGTTGTTAGCGCCGGAGTACTGCGCGCTGCGGCGGGCTTGTTTGTAGGTGGCGACATTACGCCAACCGGTGGCCTGTCCCTTTTTGGATTGCGCAACGCCGTCCAGCGGAGGGGGAGCGGTGACCGGCCCTTGCCAGACATCGATCTCGGTGACCGCGCCGTCGATTTCCTTGATGGCGAGGCCCGACAATTTCTGTGGTTGGGCCCAGTCCATGACGTAGATGCCGGGTTTGTCTTTTGAGATGGCTTCGGTGCGTTTGGCATCCCAGACGCCGGCGGGATCGATCGCGCCGGAGTTGACACGAACGTGTGCGGTGGCAAAGGCGCTGTCGAAGCGGCGGCGCAGGAGCTTTAAACCTTCAAGGCGTGCGTACCACGGATCTTCGCCAAGATCGTTGTGTGAGAATTTGACACGCAACGCGCGGGTGAGCGCGTTGGGCGGCGCGGGCAGGCAGTTCCAGCCGGGTTTTACCGCAGTGGCAAAGGGTATCCAGTCGGCTTCCTTTCGCGGATTGGGTGGGTAGGTGGCATCGGGCTTTAGGACGCTTAGTGTTACTTGAGCTTCGCCTGCGAGTCCGGGGAGGACGACGCTGCCTAGTGGGACGGGACTCGTGAAGGCGATGACGGCGAATTGATCGGGTTCTGGGCCGAGGGTGCTTTCGAGATCGAGCTTGCCGTTGCCTTGCGCTTTTTTTTCACCGGGGTTCACATCGCGGCCCGGCGGCGTGCCTGCGAGCCGCAGGAGGAGAATCAGATCGTCATTGGGTGGTTTCGGGAGACAGTTGGCCAGATCAACTTCAGTGGCGACCGTCGCATCGTCCAACAGGGGTTCACCCGTGAAAGCGAAGGCAACTTTGCCGCCATAGGCCGCCATCGCGGAGGTGTAACCGCGGCGCTTCGGGTTCGTGCCGTATTGAAAGGCCTTGCGGATTTCACGCGTGGCGGGATCCATCGCATAGACGACGCCGCCGCGGTCGACGTAGACCCCCTGCTCGTCGGCGGCCATCATGTTGACGCCGGTCCACGGATCAAAGTCGTGCTTGCCCCAAAGCTTTTTGCCGTTCAGATCACACTCGATGAAGCAGACGCCTGCTTCGGCCATGGGAGCGCCGAAATAGACGCAATCGCCACGCGCCGCGACGGCCCAGTTCGGTGTGTGGTCGGACAGCCAGCCGTGCGGAGAATCGTGGCCTTCCATCCAGGGGACGCGGTCCGGGAAGAGTTGCTGGACGTTGGGATAGGGCGTCAGTTGGTAGATCAGATCCAGCGCGGGGCCGCAGATGCCGCTGAGCTGGTATTTGCCAGGGGTGACGTAGCGGCCCTGGTCGTCTTTCAGATCCCAGCTTTCTTCGTTCGCACCCGCAGTTCTTGGAACTTGCGCGACGAGATTTCGGATGCGCTGGCCGGTCGGGCTGTTGATGACAATGGCGGCATCGCCCGCCTGCGGCAGCGTGCAATTCACACGATACGGCGGGCGACTGTCACGCGTTGCGATTGTCGGCGCGGGTGCGTCCTGTAGGTCGACAAAAGCGCCAAGGCCCGCGATCCAGACATCCTGGCCGCCGCGCTCGACGGTCGTGAGTTCGATCTTCAGGCCGCGCGTTTTGAGGCCGCGGCAGCCGAGCCAGCGATAACGGAAGGCCCAGAATTGGAAGGCATGTTCGTGGTCTGCTTCGACATTGACCGCGACGGGTTTCCAGGACGACGCGGGAGCGAGTGCGGGGTCGATGGCGGGATCGCCCTGGTAACTAAGGATGCGATATTGTGAAACGTTGGAGTAGAGAAACAGGCCGACGATGGGTTGTACCTTTTCGAAGGAGATCAGATAGCTCGACGGATTCTTTTCGCTGACGGGTTTGTTGTTGCGCTGGGTGCGCCACGAGCCGCCCTGGGGCAGGCCGTTGGCGTCGGTGGGACCTTCTGCGTAGCCCGTGCCGCTGGGCGTAATATTGAAGAGGCGCGACTTGTTGAAATGCCAGTACGTTAAGCGGGCCACTCCCGCTGCTCGCGCGTCCCGGTAAAGGAACGCCTGGGTGAGCGTTGCGGGTGGCAGCACGGCGTAGCGGAGATACGGCTGGGGTCCTTCAAGACTGACTTTGACCCACGCGGCCGGATCGGCGGTGGTTGCGGGCAATGTTGCGCCGGGCTTCAGGTAGAGCACGTGCCCGCCGTCGCGCGAGCCGCGATTGTCGTCGGAGTCGGCGGCATTGATGCAGAGCGTTCCTACGGTGGCTGGTGCTTTGAGGACGATGAGAAATTCGTAGGTATGTTCCTTGCCGTCGGTGACGGCGGGGATTTCCCATTTCAGCTCATCCCAATTCGAACCGGCCGGATGAAATCCAAGGGCTTTTTTTACGCGAGCAGCATCCGGATCGGCAGGTTTGCCATCGACGAACTGGCGCGTCCGCGTCCAGTCGATATTGTCGGGACTGAAGGCGGGTGTGAAGGCAGCCTCCTCGGCGCGCAATGAGCCCGACGTCACAACAAATAGTGCAGCGATCAGCCAGCGGCTTGGGTGGTTCATGGAATATGCTCCTCGTCGCCAGATGCCCATCATTTGAACTGGATCTCGCCCCAGGTGGCAGGGAACATTTGCAGCTCAAATACTTCGTCGCTGACGAGACCTGTGTTCTGGTTGCTCCAGTGGGTGCGCAGGACGGTGCGTTTGCCGTCCTTGTTGCCGTGGGTGACGCCAACGTCGCCGCGAATCACCATGCCGCTCGTGGGCGTGAAACCGAGTGCGGACAAGGGCAAGGTTGCCTCCATGACGTAACGCTTGTTGACCGCGTCCACTTTCACCTGAACCTTCGCATCCTTCATGACGATGACGCTTTCCATTTCATACCCTTTCACCACGCCGGAATTGAAGAGCTTGGGATTTTTCTCTGTGGCCACTCTGCGGTAGACAACGACGGTCGGCTGGTTTTGATAGGAGCCGATGGAGATGCGCATATCGCCGAGAACCGCTTCGGTGCGCCCGGCCGGGGACTTTGGATCGGTGCCGATCTGAAGGTCGCAGGTGTCGCCGCGGGCGTACAAGAATTCCGGGGCGTCAGCGCCGTTGATCCACGGCGTTGAGTCTTTGACATCGAATCCGAGGTAGAGGTTCTTACCGTCGTACGCTATGGCGGTTTTGCAGGCCGTGCCTTCCTCTTTTTGATACTTGATGATTTGACCGCCGGCGAAATCTTTTTCGAGGTCGCCCGCAAGGGTTGGCGTGATTTTCTCGACGACGAGTCGCTTGACGCTGGTGGCGTCGTGCAGGAGTTTTTCCCGCCAGGATTTGGCAGTGGCGACGTCCGCGTCCGTCATGGTGACCTTGCCGCCAGTAAGTGCGTGGACCGTGTCGAGACCGACCACTTCGGCGTTCCAATAGCTGACGTGGCCGGCCTGGACGGAGAGCTTGCCGTCGACGCCCTGGGTGATCGAGCCGCCAAACGCTTCTTCCCCAGCACCGGGGGGACAGGTGTCGAGGCTCGCGCCGGGGACGGCCTGTTCCGGCCATGCGTTCTTCATCGGGTCGCCTTCGAAGAGACGGGTGAGATAAAAGCCCTTCTCGGTCAGGACGTGCCACTCGCCTTTGTTGGTGGGGATGACCCAGATGTTGCCGACGGGCGCGGAGAGGGTGGCCGATCCGGTGATGTCGTATGCGCCGCGAATCATGCCCACTTCGGGGCCGACGGCGCGATGCGAGCCGTGGACGCCCGTGAAGTTGGTCGGATAACTCCAGACCCGTTTGCCTGATGCAATGTCGAAGCAATCGACTGTGGAATGGTCTTCGCCGTAGCCGCCATTCCAAAGCATGAATTTTCCGTCGGCCGAGCCATGGCCGTGCTGTGCGCCCATGCCACCGCGTATTTTTGCGTCGGCCGGGCCGGGAAGTTTTTTGGCTTGGGTCAGGTCATACTGCGGTGCACCGCAGGCCGTCCAGCCGGTGACCTTTACCTGATACATCGACCCATAGAACGTCAGATCGGGTGTCATCGGCATGTACCAGCCGGCGATCCAGCCCTGAAGGTCGATGTCGTAGCTCTTTACTTCGTCGGGTTGTTCCTTGCCGTCATCGTTGGCATCCGACCAGACCTCCACCGACTTCTTTCCTTTCCCCGCCTCCCGAACTTCCGCCCGCAATTTGTATTGCGCGTCGCCGAGGCGCTCGTAAATTCGGACGGGCGTGTTGCCGGAGAGAAAGCCAGAGGTGATGGCGAGATAGAGCTTTCCGTTCTGGCCGAAGCCGAAACGCGAGCCGCCCATGCCGTCGCGGGTAATGACGCCGACGCAGCTTGATTTGCCCGTCTTTGGGTCGATACGCCATTCACAGCCCTGGCCGACCATCAGGTATGGGTCCTGCGGGTTGATGACGGATCCGATTGCACCGTAGGACGAGGAGCCGAAGAATTCGGCTTTGAAGGTGCCGGTTTGTGTGTCCCAGACACTGACGCGTTTGGGCGAACCATCGTCTTCGGCGACCCAAAGTTTACCATCGGCGTCGACGGCGATGGCGCTGACGTTGAGCATTCCGTCCTGCGTCCATGGGCCCGTGAGGGCGCGGCCGCCTTTGCGACCAATCGCGCGAATGAACTTTCCGTCGAGTCCATATGCGAAGACCTGATGATTCGTGCCGCGAACGCCAACGTAAACGTTGCCGGCCTTGTCGACCGTCAGCGCTGACGGCCATTGTTTATCTTCCAGCTCCACCTTGAAGAGCGGCTTGGCATCGCCACTGTCAGCGTTGACCGACAGCACTTCTGCGCTCGAGAGCACGAGAAATTTGTCGCCGGACGTGGCGGCCAATGAACCGGGCTTGGTCAGTGTTAATTTCTTGACCACGCTGCCTGTTTTGGCATCGATCACGAAAACAATGTTCCGATCGGAGAAGCTGACAAAGACCTTCCCACCTGCGGCGGCCAATCCCGAAGGAGCTTCGTATTCTTTTGGATCGCTGAGGAGATCCTTGAGCGTCAAATCAGTGCTCTTCAGAGCGCTCCACTCGGTATAGCCGCCGGTCTTTGCGTCGACGCGGTAGATGGCGCGGGCGGCATATTGGCCGATGCCGTTGAAGGCGTAGACGGTGGTTCCGTCACATGCGATCGGGCCAGCGCCGGCGATGCCGCCACGGATGTTCTTCCACTGGATTTCACCTTTCAGGTTAGACGCTTGGAGCGGCTTGTCGCCTTCGCCGGCCGCCCATCCCGCGAAGACCTGATCACCGGCCGCAGCAACGGCGACGGGGTTGCCGTGATCTGCGCCCCAGCCACGCCACGGGGCACCGCCGCTGTTGTCGGCCCAGCCGCGCAGGCGCAGGCCGATACCGGTGTGGTGGATCGCTTCGTACGTATAGTCGCCGGCGACCACCGGATTGCCCGGGCGGCGCACGGACGTCGTCGTAAGCCCGTCCCACTTGATGTCGTGATCGCCCTTGGTGAGGTAGTGACTTGTGAGCAGTTGGCGCGCGACCGTGCCATCGGGGCCGAAGACGTTCAGTGAGACGTAGCCGTCTTCGGGCACAGTGATTTTGAGCGGTTTGAAACCATCGGGGAGTTTGCTCTTGGTGAGGCCGGTCCAGTCGACGGCGGGGATGCCGTTGTCCATGCGGACTGGGAACTCGCGGGCGTCGGAGAGGCGGACCGGGGCGAGGGGGACGTTACCTTTGGGTTCGAGCGTGCCGAATCCCCAGCCGCCGTTGCCCTGGAAGGTGAAAACGCGGTCGAGGGCGACGCCGGGCTTGAAGAGGTCTTTGATGGTGAGCCGCCCGCCGGTGCCGACGGTGAAGTTCGGCTCGAGGGTCATGAGGATCCGGCTGCCGGTCTTCATCTCGACGCCGGGCTTGGCGAGCAACTTCCACGGGATGGCGATCTCCTGCGTGTAGCCTTTTTTGTTTGGCCATTCGAGAAAGGCCTGGGCTGCGCCGACCGTCTTCGCGTCCTTGATTCCACCTTCGTCGAAGTGTCGCCCATACTCGAAGTTAATGACATCGAGCTTGTCGCGGTCGCGCCATGCAGTGATGTGGGAGGTGCGCATCTGCGGGCCCTCCTTGGCACGCGGATCGTTGTTGGTCACGTCCGCAGCGGTGACGTCGGGCGCCGTGACAATGCGGATCTGCAGGCAGTCCCCGTTGAACCCGTAATCACCCTTGATGCTGCCGGCGTGGTTCATCGGGGTGGGGTCCATCCATCGGGCGAGGATGTAGAGATTCTCCTGGTCATACATGCCGTGAACCCAGACCGCGTAATTGCTGGCAGCGGTTTCGACGTCGCCGCAGGCGAATATGCCGCCGGAGAGGTCCCAGTCGTCAAACTTTCCATCGACGACGACTTTTGCCGGTGCGGGCAGGATGCGCAGGCCAAAGTTTTCGGTTTCGGTGGCGCGTGCGGTGACCGCCGATAAAAGGGGGATGGCCAGAACGTAAAAATATTTCCTCATCTCGTAACTCCTCAGAATCAATCAAACAATTTGAATTATGGCATGCGGCTGACGCTGGCTTTTTCGCCGGCG
>JBBRHH010000171.1:0-10632 GCA_038222915.1 Tepidisphaerales bacterium | reverse complement strand
GGTTCGCAAGGGGATAGGGGATGGGGGACAGGGGATAGAGAAGAAGGAGGGGCAGACGCCGGCCGGTCAGGTGTCAGGGGCTGGGGGCCAGGGGGTTGAGAAGAAAGAACGAGTTCGCGGGGAGTGTTCGCCTTCTGAGTTGCGGCGGCGGTATGTGGCGGATCTTTTTCGGGCGCTGCGGAGCCGGGGGCGTCGGGAGAGACGCGGGCAGGTGGGAGTGGGGGTGATCGATGAGGAGAAGCTGGCGAATGACTGTCTGGAATTTCTGCGGTCGCTGGATCCGAATATTCCGCTGGGGCGGGGGCTGGATTTTTATGTGGCCGAGCGGGGGAAATCTCTTCTGGAGAGGAAGGTGATAGAGGCCAGGGGATAGATGGAGGCAGACGGGTTCCTTTTGTTTTTGGAGGGTTTATGTCTTCTACTTTAATTGAATCTAACGGGCGGCGGATTGGGTCGGCGGATGGGCTGCATGAGTGGGTTTTGGTGCATACCGGCATGTCGATTGGGCGAAGCGCGGTTTGTCCGGGGCATGATGCGCCTTTTGAGTATTTGAAGGAGGCGTATTTTGAGCCGTCGAAGGATCTGGTGGTGTGGGCTCCGCGCGGGGGTGGGAAGACGGCGCTGGGGGCGGTGGCGACGCTTCTGGATCTTTTGAAGAAGCGGAATTGCCAGGTGCGGATATTGGGCGGTTCGCTGGAGCAGTCGCTGCGGATGTGGGAGCACCTTTATCCGATGCTGCTGGAGACTGCGCGGAAGCAGATGGTGGGGAACGCGCGGGCGCGGATTGTGCGGCTGGAGAATCGGTCGACGGCGGCGGTGCTGACGCAATCGCAACGGGCGGTTCGCGGGCTGCGGGTGCAGAAGCTGCGGTGTGATGAGGTGGAGCTGTTTGATCCGGCGATCTGGCAGGCCGGGCAGCTGGTGACGAAAAGTGTGCGCGGGGAGGGAGAGGGTGTGCGCGGGACGATTGAGGCGCTTTCGACTCTGCATACGCCTTTTGGGTTGATGCATCGGATTGTGGAGAATGCGCAGCGCAATGGGACGCGGGTGATCCGGTGGTGTTTGATGGAGGTGCTGGAGCGGTGCCCGGCGGAGCGGGAGTGTGCGAGCTGTCCGCTGTGGGAGGAGTGCAGGGGGGTGGCGAAGACGAAGTGCGATGGGTTTGTTTCGATTGATGATGCGATTGCGATGAAGCAGCGGGTGAGCCTGGAGACGTGGCAGTGTGAGATGCTGTGTCAGAGGCCTTCGACGCGGCATGCGGTGTTTCCTACGTTTTTGGTGGAGCGGCATGTGGTGGAGGAAATACTGACGGAGAAGAGAGCGACGGAGCGACGAAGCGACGAAGCGACGGAGGGGAAGGCGGCGGAGGGTTCCATTTCACTGGCGATCGATTTTGGGTTTGCTTCGCCTTTTGTCTGTCTTTGGATTGTGCGACTGGGGGCGATGACGCATGTGATTGATGAGTATGTGCAGCCGGGGCGGTTGCTGGAGGAGCATATTGAGCAGATTCGACGGCGCACTTGGGCGGCGCGGATTGTTTGTTGTGATCCGGCCGGGAATGCGCGGAATGATCAGACTTCGGTTTCGAATGTGGCGATGTTGCGTAAGGCCGGTTTTGTGGTGCGGACGCGCGGGAGCGGCATTGTGGATGGGCTGGA
This sequence comes from Tepidisphaerales bacterium, assembly GCA_038222915.1. Taxonomy (GTDB): domain Bacteria; phylum Planctomycetota; class Phycisphaerae; order Tepidisphaerales; family Tepidisphaeraceae; genus JBBRHH01. The sequence continues at coordinate 8,974 of JBBRHH010000171.1, read as the reverse complement.
GATGATCCGGACGGCGCTTGCGCCGGCGGCGGGAAAACCAAGATTGTTCATCCATCCGCGTTGCACGCGGTTGATCAAGGCGCTGCAGAGTTACCGGTATGCGGAAGGCGGGAGCGAGCTGCCGGTGAAGGATGGCGAGCACGATCATTTGATCGATCCGCTTCGGTATCACTTTGTGAATTGGAGTGTAAGTACGGCCGTGACGATTCGGGCTTATTGACTTGCGCCGTTGCCGGTTTGTGGCAGTGAAGAAGAGAAGCTGGATGTGTGATGCATGAAGCGCCGTTAATCAGCCTGATCGCCGCCGCGTTTACGGCGGGGCACGTCCGGCGAGACCCTGCAATAAGACCGTGCGCAGACGTGTGGTTGTTAGAGCTTTGTGCGCATGAATAGAAAGTCGGGTACAGATCGAATAATCAGCATGATGAAGCGCCAGAAGCCGGGAACGTAAGCGACGGACTTGCCCTTTGCGCATGCGCGCCAGATCGCGTGGGCGACCTGGGTGGGCGACGCGACGAGAAAGAGTCCGGGGAGGCCCCAGGTCATGCCCGTGTCGACGAAACCGGGTTTCACGTTGACGACTTTGACGCCATGACGGGCCAGTCGATGCCGCAATCCGGCCAGGTAGGTTGAGAGGGCGGCCTTCGCCGAGCCGTAGATGAAGTTGCTCTGGCGGCCGCGGTCGCCAGCAACGGAACTAACGCCGCAGATTGTGCCGCGGCCCCGAGCCAAAAAATAAGCGGCTGCAAGATTTAGAATCGATATGGCCGAGGTGTAATTTACATCGATGGTTCGCCTGGCGATTTCGAAGTCCGTTTCGGCGTCGGTCTGGGCTGGTAGATATCCATGACAAACGATGATGGTGTCGAGGCCGTTGCTGGTTTGATTTGTGGCGGCATGAAAGAAAGGGCCGTGATCCTCGTACTTGAGCGCGTCGAAGCCCAGAGTGGAGGCTTGGACGCCGTGGCGGATATGTATATCGGCGGCGTCGGATATTAGCTCGTCTCTATCGCGTCCGGCCAAGATTACGGTGTAGCCGTTGGAGGCCCACTCGTGAGCGATCGCCCTTCCGATTCCGGAGGTTGCGCCGATGATGAGCACGGTTCTGGTAGTTGTGCCCCCGGCGCTGGTTGCCGACGTGTCAGTCATGCGTGCTCCGTGAACTTCAATCGCCTTGCGAGCGACGATGAAAATCGGTTCGCCGGATCGAGACGGGCCTTGATGCGTTTGAAGTCGGCCAAGGCGGGGTACATTGTCGAAACGGCGGACGGAGATGTTCGGGAGTCCTTCGCCAAATAGACGCGACCTCCATGTTTGATCACAATGCCATCCAGTTCGTCGAGGAAGGTCAGGAGATCCGGGCCGGTGTTGGGCAGGTCGAGCGCGAGAGTCTGGCCCGGATAGGGGAAGGAGATCAGGCCGTCGCTTGCTTTGCCCATGGTTTTGAGGACGGCCAGAAATGAGGCGCGACGGGATTGAGAGAGGCGCTCGAGCAATTCGATGAGACCGGCCCGGGCGGTGGCGTGAGGAAAGAGGGCCTGGTATTGCACAAATCCACGCCTGCCATACATCCGGTTCCAATGCGACAGGCGATCCAGGGGATAGAAGAATTTGTCGTAATTGATGATTTTCGAAGTCGTATGATGTTTGCGGTAGAAAAGCGAATTAAAGAGTTTGACGCTCCGGGCGTTCAAGATCCATGAGGGCATGTAGACCGGGACGTGTTTGGTTCGCGGCGCGCGAAACTCGAGCGGGGCGTTGCGCAACTTTAGGGGAAGTTCATCAATTGGTGCATGGTTTCCGCGAATCAGCACGGACCGGCCGAGCGATGAGCCCGAGGCCAGGCAGTCGATCCAGGCAACGGAGTAGTGATAGCGGTCGTCTCCGGTTCCAAACAAGGATAGCGCGGCGTCAAGATCAGCGGCTCGCTCGTAATCGACTTTGATATGTGCGGATTGCACCGGCAGGAGGCGCATGGTGACGCGCAGGATGGCGCCTGTGAGGCCGAGGCCTCCGATTGTCGCGCGAAAAATGTCGGCATTTTCTTCGCGTGAACAATTCAGGACGTTTCCGGTGGCAGAGAGCAGTTGGATCGCTGTTACAAATTCAGAAAATGATCCGTCACGATGGTGGTTCTTTCCATGAACGTCCGCGGCGACAGCGCCTCCGAGGGTGACGAACTTGGTGCCGGGTGTGACGGGCAGGAACCAACCGCGCGGAACGAAAGTGGTCAGGATATCCGCGAGGGAGACGCCCGCTTCGGCTTCCAGCAGTCCAGTGGATGAATCGAAGGCAATCATTCGGCAGAGGCGCGTATGGAGGATAACGCCGCCGCCTCTGGTTCCTCCGTCGGCCCCATTGAGTGCTGCGTCACCGTAACTGCGTCCGAAGCCGCGCGAGATGAGCGATGGCTCGGGGGCACTTCGCACTACCTGCAGCAATTCATGCGATTTCTCAGGCCGATAGGACGGGGAGGACTCGCGGGGGTAGTTTCCCCAGCCCGTCAGAGACAGTAATTTCGACCGCGGGATATTCACTCGGCTTCCTTTTCGAAACAGGTTAGATGCTGGCCGCAAAAACGATGATGGCCGCCAGGATCGCCGCGAAGATACTTACCCGATCGGTCAAGGCGAATACCAGTGGGTCGTCGACGAGCGCCCGGCGACGGGCGAAAAACCACAATCGCGTGATCCAATACAGAAGAAGGGGGCACACCAGCCACAGCACGAACGGACGGTGATAGAGTTTTGTGACCAATTCGCTATTCAAGTACAAGCAGAGCACCAGGGCCGCCATATATCCGCTGGCTGGTCCAACACTTTCAATGATTTGAAGATCGCCGACCACGTAATTGCGGCCTTTTAGTCCCTCTTGTGAGGCACCCTCGGCAATCGTCAGTTCAGCGTAGCGTTTGGCAAATGCGAGGCTGAGAAACAGGAACATGGAGAACGCCAGGAGCCAGGGGGTGATCGGTACGGAGGCCACGATGGCACCGGCGATGATTCGATGCGTATACAGGCTTGAAAGCAGGATCACATCCACGAGCAATTTTTGCTTGAAGTAGAGTGAATAGGACGCGGACATTACAAAGTAGAGGGCGAGCATTCCTACAAATGGAGGGCGGCCGGTCAGGATGGCGATGGAGAAGGACGTTACCAGGAGTGCGACGAACATGCCGAGTCCAACGGGAATGGAGATGGCTCCTGACGCGAAGGGGCGGTAGCGTTTTCTGGGGTGATGGCGATCGGATTCCAGATCCAACAGATCGTTCAAGACATAGACCGCTGAGGCGCAAAGGCAGAAGGCGGCGATTCCGAGGGCAACTGCACGGAGACGGGCCATATCGGACAGGGCATGCGCCAGCACGATCGCCGCGGCGACAAGGGAATTTTTCATCCACTGGATGGGCCGAAGCGCATTGAGCACGGCGCGGAGTGAACCTTCAGGCCGTTGGAAAACGTGAATAGAGTTGTCTTTTGCGCGCGCGGCGTCGAGGCAACGTCGGCTCGCGTTCGCAATGTACGATGTGTCACAGGCCGACCAGAGCGGGAGATCGGCCATTGAATTGCCAACATAATCGAAGCCCTTTTTTCCGAAGCGATGTTCGAGCGCTACGGATTTTGCCTGTCCGCCGAGGTTCGTATCGGCGGTGCTTGCCAACACTTCGTCAAATAGTTTTAGGTGGTTGGCGACGGCGTGTGCGATACGTTCGTTTGCTGCCGTGGCGAGCACGATTACGCGGCCGCTTGTCTTTTGCTCTTTCAGGAATGCAATCAGGGGCTGGCAATAGGGTAAGGTGGCGCTATCGGGAACAACGTGCTCCGCGACCTTCGCCTTGAATTGGCTTTTGCCGCGGAGCAGCCAGGGGATAAGGCGCAGCGCATTCCGCGGGTCGCGTTTGATCAATAGTAGAACGGATTCCCAGAGCGAATCTGTGAGGATCAATGTGCCATCCAGATCGACGCACAAGGGTTTGGGTCCCCCGTTTATGACGGCGTTCGACGCCGAAGCGGTGCGCGATGCCGGAGGCTGCGCTTCAGTTACACCAGTCTCGTCAGCCATGGCCACCCGCGGTAAGGAGTTGGTCCTGTTGTTGATGGCGTGAAATTGTACCACACCACGTTGTGCAATTCTGTAGCTCTGTAGCGTAGTGTTGTCCATCCGGCGCGCGTCATGGGCGGGAAAGAAGAGGAATTTAAAGAGCAACGAATAAGGCCACGGGAACTGTGGCGGTTGGGAGGGTGGATCGATTGTCGGAGCTTTGGTCTTTTGAGAGCCTGGTTGGTTTCTGGGTTGGGGTGTCGAGGTTCAGTGCCGGAGCACCGATACCAGGTGGGGCGTTTGGAACAGCTCCGGCGAGCCCGGAGCCGATGAATTTATTTGTCGGCCGATGGGACGTGGTCTACGGTGATTTCGAGTGGGGCGGATTCGGGGCAGAAGAATCTGTTTCCCTTTACAGCTTTGCAAATTTGAGATTTCGGATGTCAAGCATCGGAGGCGTCAGGCGAGGATGGGTTTGAGGATGTGGCCGTGGACGTCGGTTAGGCGACGGCGGCTGCCGTTGTGGTAGTAGGTTAGTTTTTCGTGGTCGAGGCCTAAGAGGTGTAAGGCGGTGGCGTGGAAGTCGTAGATGGTGCTGGGGTTTTCGGCGGCTTTGTAGCCTACTTCGTCGGTTGCGCCGTAGCTGGTGCCGCCTTTTACGCCTGCGCCGGCCATCCAGGCTGTGAAGCCGAAGGGGTTGTGGTCACGGCCTTCGCTGCCTTGCTGGTGGCTTGGCATTCGGCCGAATTCTGTGGTCCATAGGACCAGTGTGTCTTCTAACATTCCTCGGCGTTTCAGGTCGGTGAGCAGGGCGGCGGTGGGCTGGTCGAGGATGGGGCAGTGGCGCTCCATGTCGGGTTTGATGGTTCGGTGAGAATCCCAGTTGAGGAGGCCGTCGACCTGGGAGGCGCATGCGCCGCAGTAGAGTTCGACGAAGCGGACGCCGCGCTCGAGGAGGCGGCGGGCGAGGATGCAGTTGCGGGCGTAGCCGGCCTTGAGGGGGTTCTGGTCATCAGCGCCGTAGAGGTTGCGGGTTTCGGCCGTTTCTTTGGAGAGGTCGGAGACTTCGGGCGCGGTGAGCTGCATGCGGGCGGCGAGGGCATAGGAGGCGATGCGGGCGTCGAGCTCGCTTTGGCCGGGGTGGTCGCGGAGATGGGATTCGTTGAGGCGGCGCAGGAAGGTGCGGAGGTCTTGTTCGGCCGCCGGCGAGACGTTGGGGGGCGGGGCGAGGTTGGCGATGGGGCGGTCGGTGTTGAAGGCGGTGCCCTGATAGGCGGCGGGGAGGAAGCCGTTGGACCAGTTGGCGGGGCCGGACGGGGGGAGGCCACGGGAGTCGGTGATGGCAACGAAGGCGGGGAGGTTTTGGTTTTCGGTGCCGAGGGCGAAGGTGGTCCAGGCGCCCATGCTGGGGAAGCCTTCGAAGACGAAGCCGGTGTTCATCTGCAGCATGGCGGGGCCGTGGGTATTGCTGCGGGCGGTGAGAGAGTGGACGAAGGCGATGTCGTCGGCGTGCTGGCCGAGGTGGGGGAGGATGTCGGAGATCATCTTGCCGCATTGGCCGCGCGGGGAGAAACCCCAGGGGCTGCGCATGAGGGGGCCGTTGCCACCCTGGAAGGTGACGACGCTTTCGCCGCCGGGAAGAGGTTGGCCATGGCGCTTTTCGAGTTCGGGTTTGTATTCCCAGGTGTCGACATGGCTGACTGCGCCGGGGCAGAAGATCTGGAGGACGCGTTTGGCTTTGGCGGGGAAGTGGGAGGTTTTTGGGGAGAGGAGGGAGGAGGGTTCGTTGGTGTCGGCGCGGGTGTCTTGGGCGAGGAGCCAGGCGAGGGCGATGCTGCTGGTGCAGGTGGCCATTTCGCCGAGGAATTGGCGGCGAGAGCGGAGTTGTTGGAGAGGTCGTTTCACTGGTTGATGTTTACAATGTACTCATTTTTCGCAGATTTCAATCCCGTAGATTTCAATTGTCGTCAGACACATGTCGAAGGTAATATCGTTGATTGAAACCAATGGAATTCGAAGCGAGGCATTTATGAACATCATTCTCCGCCCGGAAACTGAGAGACTTCTCGAAGAACAGCTAAAGAAAACCGGCTATCAATCCGTCGACGAGTTGGTCCGCGCGGGCATCACCTCACTGGAAATTCATGGCGATTTTGCTCCTGGCGAACTCGATCGGCTATTGGCGGAGGGGGAAGCCGACCTTGCGGCCGGTCATGTGGTGGACGGTGAGCAAGTCTTCCGGGAACTCGATCAAATGAGCGCGTCCCGCCGTGAGAAATTGACTTGAGCAGCTATCTTCTGACCTGGCGTGCACAAAAGGATCTGGAGCTGATTTGGAATTACATTGCTGCCGACAACATCGACGCAGCCGACAAGGTCAAGGATGAACTGCGCTCGGCGATGCAGGGTATCGCTGCGATGCCCGGCAAAGGCCACGGCCGTGCGGACGTGCGCAATCGGCGCTATCGCTTCTGGGCCGTTTATTCTTACATCATCGCTTATTTCCCCGATACGGAGCCGGTACGGATCATTTCTTCAGTAGGTCAAGAACTCATTGGCATTGAACAACGCCCGGCAGAGGGCGGGCAGGCCGTGGCGACGGATGACGGCGACGGAATTTTCACGTTCTTGCAGTGAGGGTTTGCGGCCGAAGGCGAGGAGGAAGGCGTGGTCGGTCTGGTCGGCCGGATCCGGGGTGGATTCCTTCTGCACGCGGTCGCTGAAATAGTTGGCTTGCTGGAGGACGAAGGGGGCGTTGAAGAGGGTGAGGGCCTGGAGAGGAGTTGTGGTGAGTTCGCGGCGGGGGGCGCGCTGGGCGTTTTCGGGTTCGTCGAAGGCGGCCATGAGGTCGTCGTGGATGTTGCGGGCGGACTGCTGGTAGACGGCGCGGCGGAAGGTTTCGGGGCCCTGGTCGGGGAGGGATTCATAGATGCCGATGTTGACTATTTTGTATTTGTAGAGGCGGAAGCCGGGGCCGCCTGTCGCGGCGGGGGAGAGATCAAGTTTGCCGCTGGCGAATAGGATGGAATCGCGGACAGCTTCGGCCTCGAGGCGGCGGAGGGGCATGCGCCAGAGGAGGCGGTTGCCGGCGTCGGCGGCTAGGCCGGCGGAGAGGGCGGCGTCGTCAGGGCGGCCGGTCTGCTGGTAGGTGCGGCTGAGTAGGATCTGGCGGTGGAGGCGCTTGAGCGTCCAGCCGTTTTTCATGAAGTCGGTGGCGAGGTAGTCGAGGAGGGCTGGGTGGCTGGGCGGTTCGCCGTTTGCGCCGAAGTCGCTGGGGGTGGGGACGAGGCCTTTGCCGAAATGGTATTGCCAGACGCGGTTGACGAAGACGCGGGCGGGAAGCGGATTGCGATTGTCGCAGATCCAATGAGCGAGGTTGAGGCGGCGATCGAATTCGGGGGCGGTGGGGGAGAGTTGGAGATTGCCAGGGAGATTGGGGATGCGGGTGAAGGCGGTTGGGGGGATTTCTTCCGCGCGCTGCATGACGTCGCCGCGCTTGAGCAGGAAAACGGGATCGGGCGGGGTGAAACGGCCGACGTAGGCTTTGGCGGATTGGAGGGCGGCGGTGCGCTTCTTCAGGCTTTCGAGCGCGGCATGGAGTTTGTCGCGCTCCTGCCGCTGGGGTTCGGTGAGGTTGAGTTGGGGTGGGTCGCTGGCTGCGCCGGCGTGGTTTTCGCTGGTGGCTACGGTGGTCCAGGTTTTGGCGTCGGCGGAAATTTCGATGTGGTAGCGGGTGATGAGGCGATCGTTGAAGGTGTGGGTGGCGCTGTTGTCGCGGCCCCAGATGACGCGGGAGATTTTGGCGGGTTCGGGGAGTTGGATTTGCGCCCAGCCCTGGCCGCGCTCGTTGCTGATCCAACTGTGGTCGTTGCCGTATTGGCCGTCGCTGAGATTGGGGACTTGATGGATGGGGAAGCCGGGGAGGAGGGAGGAGGCGGAGGCGGTTGCGCCGGCGGAGGCGAGGGCGAGGTTTGGGCCGGTTTCGGCGGCGTAGACTTCGAGCTCGTCGATGCAGGGTTCGCTGTTGTCTTTGGTGGCGTCGATGGTGAGGCGGATAAATTTGGCGGTGGCGGCGGGGAAGTCGTCGATGTTGCGGCGGGGGTTGAGCGCGGCGGCGAGTGGCTTGGCGTCGGGTTTCGGGGTGGCGGCGCGGGCCTGGTCTTCGATGGACTTGAGTTTGGACTGGAGAAGGGCGGATTGTTCGGCGATGGATTTGATTTCGCGCTGCTGGGTTTCGGATTTGGGGGAGGCGATGGGGCGCTCTTCGTGGCGGAGGCCGGCGAAGACGGCGCTGAGGGCGTAGTAGTCGGACTGGGGGATGGGATCGAACTTGTGGTCGTGGCATTTGGCGCAGCCGACGGTGAGGCCCATGAAGGTTGCGCCGACGGTGGCGACGACGTCGTCGAGATCGTCGGCGCGCTGTTGGCGCTGGGCGGCGATGGCGTTGTTGCCGACGGTGTCGTGGACGCCGGCGACAAGGAAGCCGGTGGCGACTTCGATGTTGGGGTCGCCGTTGGCGACGACGTCGCCAGCGAGTTGTTCTTCGACGAATTTGGTGAAGGGTTTGTCTTCGTTGAAGGCGCGGATGACGTAGTCCCGGTAGGGCCAGGCGTTTTCGCGGAGATGGTTTTGTTCGTATCCGTGGCTTTCGCCGTAACGGACGACGTCGAGCCAGTGGCGGGCCCAGCGCTCGCCGTATCGCGGGCTGGCGAGGAGGCGGTCGATTACTTTTTCATAGGCGCTGGGCGAGGCGTCGGCGAGGTAGTCAGCGATTTCGGACGGGGAGGGAGGAAGGCCGGTGAGGTCGATGGTGACGCGGCGAAGGAGTTCGAGCTTGCTGGCGGGCGGGGAGGGGTGGAGTTTGTTTTCTTCGAGTTTGGCGAGGATGAAGTGGTCGATGTCGTTGGAGGGCCAGTTGGGGTCGTGGGTGATG
>JBBRHH010000170.1:0-10687 GCA_038222915.1 Tepidisphaerales bacterium | reverse complement strand
GCCATCTGGATCGAACGAAGCTCCCGCGCCTCCGTTGAAGCACAACTCGCCGCCGCGACCGCCCGCAAAAATGCCGGCGTCCCTCAGCCTTTGTTCGCCGTCCCGTTCGCCGTCAAGGACAACATCGACGTCGCCGGCATGAACACCACCGCCGCGTGCCCCGATTTTGCGTACAACGCAGCTAAATCTTCCCCAGTCGTCGAACGCCTTTGCGCCGCCGGGGCAATCTGCCTGGGCAAGACAAATCTCGACCAGTTCGCATGCGGCCTCGTCGGCGTCCGCTCCCCTTATGGCCCATGTCGTAATGCGTTCGATCCAAGCTACATTTCCGGCGGCTCCAGTTCCGGTTCCGCCGTCGCCGTCGCATCCGGCCTGGTCTCATTTTCGCTCGGCACCGACACCGCCGGGTCAGGCCGCGTTCCCGCTGCCTTCAACAACATCGTCGGCCTCAAACCAACCCGCGGAATGCTCAGCGCCACCGGCGTCGTCCCCGCCTGCCGATCCCTCGATTGCGTCTCCATCTTCGCTCTCACCTGCGAAGACGCCGCCGCGATAATGCGCATCGCAACCGGCTTCGATCCGGCCGATCCGTTCGCACGCCGGACAGAAGATCTCCCACAAAACAAAGTTCCAAATTCGTCCGCTCTCCGCATCGGCGTCCCCCTTCCAAATCAACTTAAGTTCTTCGGCGACACCAGCTCCGAGGGGCAGTTCAATCAGGCAATGGAGCGGTTCACAAAACTCGGACATCAGATTGAAAGAATCGACTACGAACCCTTCCTCAAGGCCGCGCAACTTCTTTACAACGGCCCGTGGGTCGCCGAGCGACTGGCGGCCATCAAAGATTTCTTCACCAGGTCCTCCGATTCGCTCTTACCCGTCACCCGCCAAATCATCAGCGCCGCCCGCGATCACGACGCCGCCTCTGCTTTTGAAGGCCTCTATATGCTCCAATCGTTGCGTAAAGCCGCCGACGAGCAGTGGAATAAGATCGACGTCATGCTCCTCCCCACCGCGCCGACGATCTATACCATCGCACAAATCGAGGCCGACCCGATTCGCCTCAATTCCAATCTCGGCTACTACACCAACTTCGTAAATCTGATGGATCTATCCGCCCTCGCGATTCCCAGCGGCTTCCTCGATAACGGATTGCCGTTTGGCGTCACGTTCATTGCTCGGGCCGGCCAGGACGCTCTTTTGGTCGAAATCGGAACCACCTATCAGCGCACAACTGGACTCTCACTGGGCGCGACAAACGCCCCGCTGCCGCCATTTTCAGAAAGGTTGCCCGCCATGAATAACGATATGATCAAAGTCGCGGTCGTCGGCGCTCACCTCGCCGGCCAACCACTCAATCACCAACTGACAACCCCAGGCGGAAAACTCGTTCGTTCGTGCAAGACAGCGCCGGCCTACGCGCTCTACGCCCTGCCCAACACCACTCCAGCCAAACCTGGCATGGTGCGCGTAGCCACCGGCGGCGCATCCATCGCGCTCGAAGTCTGGGAATTGTCGGCCGAAGCGTTCGGCAAGTTCGTAGCCTCCATTCCCCCACCAATGGTCATTGGCACGATCGAGCTTGAGGACGGCGAGCGCGTCAAAGGCTTCCTTTGCGAACCGCACGCGATCGCCGGCGCTCGTGACATCACCTCTCTTGGAGGCTGGCGCGCCTTCCTCACAAGCAACTGACGCCAACCCATCTCAAAAAGTGCGCTCGCTCACACGCTCGCTGGTACGTTTGCACATTTAAGCATCACCTAAAATTGCATGTACATGTGTTGATGTATTAAGAACGGATTATCCGTTTCTCTAAGCCAGTTCACGATAATCCCTACATTCGTAGCTCCGCCAGGCCGGGCATCACTTCCCAGAACCTTAGTGGCACAACATTCGCTTTGGCATCTGCGGGCATCTGGATCGAACCGCAGAAATTCCACGATCCTGACGCCGCCGACCGTGTTTCTCTCGGCGGGTGCGAGGGCGTTCTACCCTCAAAGCGATGTGCCACCCGCACGTTCCGAATGGGAAGGTTGATATGAGCATGAAGCAGTGTGTGTTGCGTTCCGCCGTTCTCGCAGCTTTGGCTGCACCCGGTCTCGTTTTCAGCGGCTCGGCGTCCGCCAGTGATGTAGATGCCCCCTTGAGCCTCAAGCCATCTGTGCAAGCCCCCGCTGCGGAGCCGAAGCAGGCAACTGTGGATGAACGTCCTGTGATGCTGGACGCCGCGCCTGCGGAATCTCCACAGATTCACGGCTTCATCGACGTGCCCTTTACCACGGCGTACATCACGCCACGCGGCCTCTGCGTTGAAAACCAAGGCCTCGTTATCCAGCCCGTTGGCGGCATCGTCTTCCTCCTGGGCGACCTCGGCCCCCTGAAAGGCGCATCCGCCGTTGTCGGCGTCTGGAATAGCATCAACCTTCACCAGAACGACGCCCGAGTCGGTGCCTGGAACGAAATGGACTTCTTCGCCTCCTTCGGCGCCAGCATCACCAAAGAGCTGAAGATGGACGCCACCTACGGCGCCTGGAACTTCCCGAATTCCACCCTCGGCAAGCCCCGCACCGAACACAACATCGACGTCAAGTTCAGCTACGACGATACCGCCCTCTGGGGTACCAGCGGCTTTGCCCTGCATCCCTATGTCGACATCTTCTGGGGCGTCTACGGCGACTCCACCGTCAGCCTCGGTAAGAACGGTGGCACCTTCTACGTCGAGCCCGGCATCGTACCGACTTACACGTTTAAGGCCTCGCCGGACTATCCGATCACTCTCACTTTCCCGACCTACATCTCGGTCGGCCCTGAAAGCTACTGGGGTCGTGGCGGCACTGGCTTCGGCGGCACCGTCAGCGCTGAACCGGATGGCAACCTCGGCGTCTTCTCGACGGCCGTGAACGCCAGCATCCCCCTTGGCTTCATTCCGGCCCGTTTCGGCCACTGGCACGCTGAAGCCGGCGTCCAGTACTACTACATCATCAACGACGCCCTGAAGCGCGCCGGTGAAGCCCTCAGCGGCAACACCCAGCGCAGCCTCTTCCGCGGCACAATCGGTATCGGCGTCAACTTCTAATTTCGCCGTTCGAATATCAGGGCCGCGCGAAAGTCTGCATATCTTTCGCGCGGCCCTCTGTTTTTTGCACGCTAATAAATCATCCGCGCGGCCTGCCGACATTCGCCCAAGCCGCCGGATTCGCCTGAAACAAGACTCGAAGACCCACAGCTTATTGGTACTCAGCTTGCTTTGGATTGACGGCAGGGGCAGCCGCATTCCATGCGCGCCGTACCACTTTGGTAAAGGACCGGAAAAATGAAATGTACTCAATTGATTCGCGCAGGCTGGAACCGCACCAGCCGCACCGCCCTCGTGCTGCTTGCAGCAACTACCTTCGCCGTTTCAGGTTGCGACAAGGGTGACAAGGACAAAGGCGCAGCGGCCACCACCGGCGGCGGCGACAAGCCGCTGATAATCGGCTTCATCTACGTCGGTGAAAAACAGGACTACGGCTACAACCAGGCCCACGCCGAAGGCGCGGCCGCCGTCAAGAATATCCCGGGCGTAAAAGTCCTCGAACAGGAAAACGTCAAGGAGGACGACAGCGTCACCAAGGCCATGGAGAGCATGATCGAAGAAGGCAGCAAAGTGGTCTTCCCGACCTCTTACGGCTTCTTCAAGCCCTTCGTCCTGGATCTCGCTCCCAAGCACAAGGATGTAACCTTCCTCCATTGCGGCGGAACCTACGTTGAAGGAAAAACCCCCGAAAACGTCGGCACCTACTTTGGCTACATTGACGAGTGCGAATACCTCTCGGGGATCGTCGCCGCCAAGTCGACCAAAACCAGGAAGCTCGGCTTCATCGCCGCCAAGCCGATTCCCCAGGTTCTGCGGAACATCAACGCCTTTGAGCTCGGAGCCAAGTCGGTGGATCCATCCATCACCACGACCGTTGTCTTCACGCTCAACTGGTTCGAGCCGATCAAGGAAGCAAATGCCGCCAACAGCCTGATCGAACAGGGCATTGACGTGCTGACCTGCCACGTCGACAGCCCCAAGGCAATCCTGAAGACGGCCGAAGGTCGTGGCGTCATGGTTTGCGGCTATCACAGCAACGGCGCAGCCATCGCACCCAAGGGTTACCTTACCGGCGCGGAATGGAACTGGGCCAAGCCGTACACCGATTATGTCAATGCCATCAAAGCCGGCAAAAAGTGGGACCACACGGTCCGAGGCGGCCTGAAGGACGGCTTCGTCAAGATGTCCGCCTACGGCCCTGCCGTTTCGGATGACGCCAAGAAGGCCTGCGAAGACGCCAAAGCCAAGTTTATGACTGGCACCTTCGTAATCTTCAAGGGTCCCATGAAGGACAACGCCGGCGCTGATCTCTACAAGGACGGCGAGACCCACATTCAGACCGATCCAGCCCTCGAAGGCATGGGTTATCTGGTCGAAGGCGTCATGGGCAGCGTTCCGAAATAGTGCCCTTTCAAAAACGAAGCCTCTCTCCCGGCGACAGGCCGGGAGAGAGGCCAATTTTCAGCTTGAGGCGAGTGTAAAAGTGGCTACCGGAGAGATGCGATGAGTCTGCCCAGCCCGCGCCGAGGCATCGAAGCGATTGTCATCCCATTGGTCGCGTTGGTCGCGGCCCTGATCCTTTTTGGAATTTTTCTACGCTGCTGCGGAGTCGACCCGTTTGAAGCGTATGGCTGGCTCTTTCGTGGCGGCTTCGGAACGCAGATGGCCTGGCAGCGCACGCTACAGGTCACCGCTCCCCTTCTTCTGGCGGGACTTTGCACCGCCCTGCCGGCCAGATTGGGAATGGTCATCATCGGCGGCGAGGGCGCACTCGCTCTGGGCGCTTTGGCCGCCGCCGGCACCGCACACGTTTTCCAGCATTCGTCGCCCATGGTCGTCATGCCCGCAATGGCCATCGCCGGCATTTGCGCCGGCGGCTCATGGATCATGCTCGCGGGCGCACTCCGCTACTACCGCGGCGTGAACGAAACCATCAGCAGCCTTCTGCTCACCTACATCGCCATCGCAATCTTCAACCACCTGGTTGAAGGTCCCTGGCGCGACCCGGCAACGACCAACAAACCCTCCACATGGGAAATTGGCGTCGCCAACATGATCGGCAAAATCCCCGGCCTCGACGTCCACTGGGGACTCCTCATCGGCGTCGTCGTCTGTCTCGTTTTCTACGTTCTCATTCAGCACACAACCTTCGGCTTCTCCGCACGAATCGTCGGCGGCAATCTCCGGGCAGCCAGAATCGCCGGCCTCTCCGTTGGACAACTGACCCTCCTGATCTGCTTCCTGGCCGGTGCTGCCGCCGGGCTCGCTGGCATGATCGAAGTCGCCGCCGTACAAAAATCCGCCAACGCTCCTGGCATCATCGTGGGCTACGGCTACACCGGAATTCTCGTCGCCTTCATGGCCAGACATAGTCCATTGGGCATTATCCCAGTTGCCCTCTTGCTGGGCGGTATCAACGCCAGCAATGGCAAACTCCAGATTCACATGAACCTCCCCGACGCAACTGTATTGGTTCTCCAGGGAATTCTTTTCGTCCTCATTCTCGCCAGCGAGTCGTTCTACGGCCGCTTCAAAATCTTCCAGCCCCGCACCGAGGACAAGTTCACCGGCTTCGCAGTACTCGCGCAACCGGAGGTGGCCAGTGCTTAATGCCGCTCTCGCCATCCCCCTCTCCGTCGTCGGCGGCGCACTCCGCGTCAGCGCACCTTTTCTCTTTGTCAGTCTCGGCGAGTGCCTCACCGAAAAAAGCGGCCGGATCAACCTCGGCCTCGAAGGCACCCTCGTCATGGGCGCCATGTCCGCCTACGCCGTTTCATATTACACCGGCTCGCCATGGCTCGGCGTCCTAGCCGCTGGCACTGGTGGCGCAATACTCGGCGCTCTCCACGCCTTTCTATGCAGCCGACCACGCGTGAATGACATCGCTGTCGGCATCGGCCTGATGTTCTTCGGTATGGGCCTCGCCTTCTTCCTCGGCCGTCCACTGATCCATCTCAGCCCCCCGCAGCTTCCCTCGCTCAACCTGGGCAATTGGAGCAGTGCCCCGCAGATCCGTCAGGCATTGCAGATCAACATCCTGTTTCTCGTTGGTGTCGCCTTGGCGCCGCTCATGCTCTGGGCATTGAACAACACGCGCTGGGGGCTGATCGTTCGCGTGGTTGGCGAAAGCGCCGACTCCGCCCGCGCCATGGGCTACAGTATCAACAACGTCCGCCTCCTCGCCACCGTCGCTGGCGGCTTTCTCGCCGGTATCGGTGGCTCCTTCCTGTCCCTCTACTATCCAGGCGTCTGGAACCCGGCCATCTCCAGCGGCCAAGGCCTGATCGCCGTCGCGTTGGTCATCTTCGCTCGCTGGAACCCCATCCAGTGCCTCTACGCCGCGCTCCTCTTCGGCGGCGCTGGCGCTCTGGGCCCCGCCCTTCAGGCCAACGGCTACAGCTCCAACATCTACCTCTTCGGCGCTGCACCGTATGTGCTGACGCTCGTAATCATGATCATCACCTGCTCCCCAACTCGAACTTTCGTCGGCGCTCCCGCCGAGCTCGGAGCTGCCAGCCGCTAATACCCGGCCGAAGTAAAAAAATGTCTACGCGCTTTATCAAATCCACCCCGTACGCCTGGCCTTGGAACGGCGACCTCCGCCCCGACAACACGGCCCTCATCATCATCGACATGCAGACCGATTTCTGCGGCAAGGGTGGCTACGTCGAACTCATGGGTTACGACATCTCTCAAAGCCGCGCCTGCATCGAGCCGATCAATAAAGTCCTCTCGGCCATGCGAAAGAGTGGATTCCACATCACCCACACCCGCGAAGGCCACCGCCCCGACCTTGCCGACCTCCCGGCCAACAAGCGTTGGCGCTCGCGGCAGATGGGCGCTGGCATCGGCGACGCAGGCCCCTGCGGCCGAGTCCTCGTGCGCGGCCAGCCCGGCTGGGACATCATCCCCGAGCTCTACCCACTAGAAGGCGAGATCATCATCGACAAGCCCGGCAAAGGCTCCTTCTGTGCCACCGATCTCGACCTGATCCTCCGCCAGAAGGGCATCGCCAACATCGTGCTCACCGGCATCACCACCGATGTGTGTGTGCACACAACGATGCGTGAAGCCAACGACCGGGGCTACGAATGCGTCCTGCTTGAAGACTGCTGTGCCGCGACCGACCGCGGCAATCACGATGCCGCCGTCAAAATGGTCACTATGCAGGGTGGCGTCTTCGGAGCCATCTCGAATTCCAACGACTTTGTCACGGGAATCTCATGAGCACAACACTTGTCTCGACCCCGAGCACCGCCGTCCATAAAACCAACAATGGCCCCATCACCGCGCCCGGCCTCGAAGCCCTCAACATCACCAAGCGTTTCGGCCCGGTCCTGGCCCTCGATGATGTCACGCTCAAAGTCCGCCCCGGCACCGTCCACGCCCTGCTCGGCGGCAACGGCGCAGGAAAAAGCACCATCGTCAAATGCATCATGGGCTACTACCACGCCGACTCGGGCAAAATCCTCCTCGACGGAAAACCCGTAAACATCAAGAGCCCGCGCGAAGCCAAGAACTTCAGCATCGGCATGGTCTACCAGCATTTTACGCTCGTGCAGAACATGACCGTCGCCGAAAATCTGGTTCTCTCCCGCGGCGATATCCCCATGCGTATCGATTGGAAGGCCGAGAAGGAGCAGCTCCGGGCCTTCATGAAGACGACACCGTTCTTCCTCGACATCAACGCTCCAGTCCGATCCCTCGCGGCCGGTCAAAAACAGAAGCTTGAAATCGTCAAACAGCTCTACCTCAAGAACAAACTCCTCTTTCTCGACGAGCCGACATCGGTGCTGACGCCCAACGAGGCGGACGAAGTCTTGAACATGTTGAAGGCTATGACCGTCGCGGGCGACCTCACCGTCCTCATGATCACGCACAAGTTCCGCGAAGTCATGAAGTTCGCCGACGATGTGACTGTCCTCCGCACCGGAAAGTTCGTTGGCGCTGGCAGCGTGAAAGATCTCACTCCCGCCGCCATGGCCGAGATGATGATCGGCTCGGAACAAACGGCCCGCATCGCCGATCGCGTTCAACACGAAAAAGGCAAGCCACACCTGCACATCGATGGCCTGCACGCCCTCGATGAAACAGGCGTCGCCGCGCTGGAAGATCTTCACCTCACCGTCCACGCCGGCGAAGTCGTCGGCATCGCCGGCGTCTCCGGCAACGGACAAAGCGAGCTCGTCGAAGTCCTCGGCGGCCAGCGCCGCGCCAGCGGCGGCCAGGTCAACGTCCACGGCGAGCGCTACCGCGCCACCCGCGGCGAGATCCGCAAACACAAAGTAAACTGCCTCCCCGAAGAGCCGCTCCGCAACACCTGCGTCCCCAATATGAGCGTCGCACACAACATGGCCTTCCGAAATTTCGACCGCGCACCCTTCACGCTGGGTCGCTTCTTCCTCCATGGCCCGCAGGTAACACGCCAGGCCCACGACCTCATTGGCAAATATCGCGTAAAAACCCCCTCACACGAAACCCCCATCCGCGACCTCTCCGGCGGCAACGTTCAGCGCGCCGTCCTTGCGCGCGAGCTGTCTGAAGGCGTCGAAGTTCTCATCGCCGCCAATCCCTGCTTCGGCCTCGATTTCGCCGCCGTCGCTGAAATCCGCTCCCAGATCATGGCCGCCCGAAACCGCGGCGCGGCCGTTCTCCTCGTCAGCGAAGATCTCGACGAAGTCTTCGAGCTCTCCGACCGCATCGTCGTCATGTTCGATGGGAAATTCGTCTACGAAACACCGGCGGCCGAAGCAGACATCGCTGTCATCGGACGTCATATGGCGGGCCACGGCGCTGAACATTGAGAACGCCATGATCACCGTCCCCGCAAAACCCTACGACTACACATCTCCTGTACCCGGCCTTGCATTGATCGTCATCGACATGCAGCGCGACTTCGTCGAGCCCGGTGGATTCGGCGACGCGCTCGGCAATGATGTGGCTCGCCTGCGCACCATCATCCCCACAGTCCGCCGCGCCATCGATCTCTTCCGCCAGCACAAGCTGCCCATCATTCATACCCGCGAAGGACATCACGCCGACATGACCGACTGCCCGCCCGCAAAACACGGCCGCGGCAACGCCAGGCTCCGAATCGGCGACAAAGGTCCAATGGGTCGGATCCTCATCACCGGCGAGCCCGGCAATGCCATCATCCCCGAGCTCGCCCCGGCTCCCGGCGAAATCGTCCTCGACAAGCCCGGCAAAGGCGCTTTCTTCCGCACCGATCTTCAAATGATCCTCCGCGAACGCAAGATCACGCATCTCGTCATCGCTGGAGTGACGACCGAAGTCTGTGTCCAGACAACCATGCGCGAGGCCAACGATCGTGGCTACGAATGCTTATTGCTCGAAGATTGCACCGAGAGCTATTTTCCCGCGTTCAAACAGGCTACCCTTGAGATGGTTCGAGCCCAGGGCGGCATCGTGGGTTGGACCGCAACGCTCGATCAGCTTATAAATTCGTTGGAGAACCGCATTGCACAGCAACCCACCGCGATCAAAGGACGTCTTTGATAATCTTCCGCCTCTTGAACATCTCGAGTGGCAGCCGTTTCACAAAGGCGTGAGCATCTTCCGTCTCTACGGCAACCAGGAAACCGGTCCATCCGCCGCCCTGCTCAAATACGAACGGGGCGCGGGTGTTCCCATTCACGAACATCTCGGCAACGAACACATTTTCATTCTGCGCGGTGCGCAAAGCGATCATCGCGGCGAATATCCGGCCGGCACCATGCTCACCAATCCGCCCGGAAGTTCCCATGCCGTGCACAACGAGCACGGCAGCATTGTCCTGGTCATGTGGGAACAACCAGTCCGCTTCCACGACAAATAGTATTACTTATCTGCTGACCCGATTCGCGGCAAAAGACTCTGACAGCCGCGGCCGGGTCAACACTGATGCGCGCATCGGCGAAAACCGCCGCGTCTGCTCTTCATACGTCGCGTTGTATTGTCGAAGCACCCCCATCGTCGGCCCATCATTCAAGACAATCAGCTCCCGCTCCGTCGCCTGTACCGGCACGTGCAGATTCCCCAGCTCGCAAGCCAGAATTGCCATCTCCTGCATGTTCCGGGGAGTGACCACAATGACCGCACACGGCCGAAGATTCACCACCACCCGCCACGCATCGCCCGCAACCAGAATATCCCCATGCCGAAGGCTCACCCCCAGGGGCAGCAAAATCGCAATCTCGCGACCCGACCGCGATCGCCGTCGGATCGCCCGCAGATTGCACTCGTGCCACTCCAGGTCCAGATCATCCCGCGCAATCGCATCGTTCACTTCCGTGGATGAATCGAAGATATTTCCACAAATCTGCTCGATGATCATGGCCGCACGAATCATATCGGAGGGTACCGCTCGTCGAAACGATTCATGCCCACAGCAAAACGGTTGCCAACTCCAACACGTCTGCTATTGTCCACCATAGTCCTTCCACTGCGCACAATTTCTCATCCTATGCCCTCCGACTGGCTCATCTGGCAACTCACTGACTCAGCCTTCCCCTCTGGCGCTTTCGCCCACAGCGGCGGCCTCGAAGCGACCTGGAAGCATGGCCTCCTCGCCGATCGCAATCAATTGAAAAGTTTCCTCCGCTCGGCCCTCAT
>JBBRHH010000169.1:0-10716 GCA_038222915.1 Tepidisphaerales bacterium | reverse complement strand
ATTGGGATGTCTTCTGGCGCGAGTAGTAGGGCGGTCACCCATGGGATATCTAAATTCAGAAGAACGGTCGCGACAAAAGCGCGTCGTCACGGCAATGATGCGTGAACCTGTACGTTCCATCGCCGAACTGCTGCGAAGTTTCCGGACAGGTTTGGAGGCCTCATGAGTGTGATCGAGCGTTTAAGCGGAATGGAGATTCTCGACAGCCGCGGCCGCCCCACGGTCAAGGCACGCTGCGAGCTCGCCAGCGGCGTCGTCGCCGAGGCGTCCGTGCCGTCCGGTGCCTCAACCGGCAGAGCCGAAGCCCGCGAACTGCGCGATGGCGACCAGAAGCGCTACGCCGGCCTCGGCTGCAGAAAGGCCGCCGCAAACATCGGCGGCGAGATCGCGGCCAATCTACGCGGCCGCGAAATCGAATCCCAGCGCGAGCTCGATCAACTAATGGTGCTCGTCGACGCAACCGATGACAAGCGCCGCCTCGGTGCCAATGCGATCCTCGCCGTCTCCATCGCTTTCGCGCGTGCCGTGGCTCGCGAGCGCGACGTCCCCCTCTACCTGCATTTTTCAGACATCCTCTCCAAAGAGGGCGTTAGCCATCCCGATCCAACATTGCCGCGCCTGACGATTAACCTCTTCAGCGGCGGCAAACACGCCGGCGGCCAGGTGCCAATCCAGGATGTGCTCCTCGTGCCAGCTTCAGCGCGCACGATCGACGACGGCCTGGCCATGGTCGTCGCCGTTTATCAGGCGGCCGCCAGGATCGCACTGTCAAAATATGGAATGCGCGCCCTGACCGCCGACGAGGGCGGACTCGCCCCCGACTTTCCCAACGCCGAAGCGATGCTCGAAGACGCCGTCGCCGCCATCGAAGCGGCCGGCCTTCGCCCCGGCGCGGATGTCGCCCTCGCCGTCGATGTCGCCTCCAGCCAGTTCGCCACCGGCGCCGACGGCGCCGCCTGGAAATATCAATTGGGCAATCGCTTGCTGGATTCGTCAGCCATGATCGACGTCGTGGCCGGTTGGGTGGAGCGTTTCCCGATCGTCAGCGTCGAAGATGCACTGGCCGAAGAAGACTGGGCACATTGGCCGGCCCTGCGGCAAAAAATCTCCGCCCGCGCCATCGTCCTCGGCGACGATCTTCTCTGCACCAACGTTCTGCGCATCGCCAAAGCAGTGGAGCTCAACGCCGCCAACGCACTGCTCCTGAAGGTCAACCAGATCGGCACCCTGACCGAGGCCGCCGCCGCCTACCGCGCCGCCCGTGCCGCCGGCTGGCGCGTCACCATCAGTGCCCGCAGTGGCGAAACCGAGGACGACTGGCTCGCCGATCTCGCCGTCGGGTGGGGCGGCGATCAGATCAAAGTCGGTTCGGTCACGCATTCCGAGCGCCTGGCGAAATATAACCGGCTGCTGGAAATCGAACGCGAAACCAGTTGGCCGGTCGTAAAATGGCCTGCGTGAGCGGGTATGATTTTAAAGGTTTCAGGCGTGGTGTGTGCGCAGCGTTCTTGAGCGCATTGTCCTGACTCCAATGCTCCCATCCTAACGTTCCGCGTTCAGGCGCTTCCGTGAATTTTATCCGCGAGCTCCGTCAGCTTGTGCTGCGTGCGCGAAAGCGCATCTTCCAGATTGCGCTGTTCGTTGTCGGTCAGATGATCGAGCACCGGGATCTGCTCGAGCTTCGAGTTGAGTCGGCCGAGCATCCGGTAGATGGTGTCGAGATCCGTTTCCAGCTTTGTCGGCTGGGAAAGATCGCTTTGCATTGAATCGCTTGTCTGCATGGCTGTGTCCTTTGATTCTTAATCTGTACATTTTGCGGTGGAGTGTCAAGGAAAAATCGAACAACCCGTGGCGCGATTTTTCGAGACCATCAGCTGGCGGCGGCACGTTCCCATCGATAAGCCTGCAGCCCACTCGGCCGCGCGCAGCGCAAATTGTTGTCGGCTCCCATACTTTGATGATCGGCGAAACGGGGCCTGCAAGTTGAAGTTCAAGCAACTGTCGCGTGAAATAAGTGTTCGTTGGAGTAGGGGGCTTCGGGCGAAACGCGGTTTTTACGAGGTGTGCATGTCTTCATTGGAAAATCTGGAACAAGGTCAATCACGAAGAACTTTTCTCGCCGCCTCGGCAGCGGTCGTTGCGGGCGCATCCCTCGCAATGGCCGAAGCACCCGCCGACGCGCCCAAGCGCCGTCCTTGGAAAAAAGCCGTCATGTTCGGAATGGTCGCCGGCAACGGCACGCTCGTCGAAAAATTTAAAATGCTGCGCGACGCCGGCTTTGACGGAGTCGAGCTCGACGCGCCCGGACACTACAAGGCAGACGATGTGCAGGCGGCCTGCAAGGAAACCGGCATGCTCATCGAAGGCGTCGTCGACGCGGTGCATTGGAATATCCCGCTCTCCGATCCTGATCCCAAGCACCGCGCCACCGCCGTCGAAATGCTCAACAACGCCCTCCGCGAGTGCAAGGCATTTGGCGGCACCAGCGTGTTGCTCGTCCCCGCCATCGTCGACAAGCGCGTTTCCTACGCCGACGCCTACTCTCGCTCGCAGGAGGAAATTCGCAAGTCGCTCCCCGTCGCCGAGGACACCGGCGTAAAGATCGCCATCGAAAATGTCTGGAACCAGTTCCTGCTGAGTCCCTTGGAAGCGGCCAGGTACGTCGACGAATTCCAAAGCCCCTGGGTCGGCTGGCATTTCGATATCGGCAACGTGATCAACTACGGCTGGCCGGAACAGTGGGCAAGAATTCTCGGCCCGCGCATCTTGAAACTGCACATCAAGGAATACAGCCGCTCCAAGCGTGACAAGCAGGGTCCGTTCAAAGGATTTGAAGTCGATCTGCTCGAAGGCGACAACGACTGGCCGGCCGTCATGAAGGCCCTCGACGAAATCGGCTACAAAGGCTGGGCCTGCGCCGAAGTGGCCGGCGGCGGAGCCGATCGCATGAAAGTCGTCAGCGAGAAGATGGACCGTATTCTCGCGCTCTGATCGTGAACGCGGTTAGAATGTTGAGGTGCCCCCGACGCGTTCCATCCTGCATGTCGACATGGACGCCTTCTTCGCGTCGGTCGAGCAACTCGATAATCCGGCGCTGCGGGGTAAGCCCGTGCTTGTCGGATCCGATCGCCTCCGCGGCGTCGTCGCGGCCGCCTCCTACGAATCCCGAAAATTCGGCTGCCACTCCGCCCAGCCCATGGCCGTCGCCAAGCGCAATTGCCCACACGCCATCATCGTCCCCGTCCGCTTCGCCAGATATCGCGAAATTTCCGATCAGGTCTTTTCCATCTTCGAAACCTACACGCCCGCGGTCCAGCCCATCAGCATCGACGAGGCATTCCTCGATCTCACCGGCACCGAACGGTTGAACGGCCCGCCGCTGCAAGTGGCCAAAACCATCAAGCGCCGCATTCACGATGAGATCGGCCTCACCGCCTCCGTCGGCGTCTCCCACAACAAGTTCCTCGCCAAGCTCGCCTCCGACCTGGAAAAGCCCGACGGCCTCACCGTCATCGGCCTCGACGACGTCGATCGCGTCCTCCCGCCCCTGGCGATCGGCCGCATCTGGGGTATCGGACCAAAGAGCGCCAAAAAACTCGAATCCCTTGGCGTCCGAAAAATCGGCGACCTCCGCAACAAGGACGCCGACTGGATGACACGCCAGATCGGCGCAGACGCCGATCACTACCGACGCCTCGCGCTCGGCCTCGACGACCGCGAGGTAACACCCGACAGCCAGGCCAAAAGCATCGGCCAGGAACAGACCTTCGAGATCAACGTAAACGACCCGGAAGAAATCCGCACCGTCATCCTGGGTCAGGTCGAACAGGTAGCGCGAAGGCTCCGCAAACACGGCCTCTCCGCCAGCACAATCACCCTGAAAATCCGCTACGGAGACTTCAAAACCATCACCCGATCCACAACCCTCGAAACAGCCACCGACGTCACCAGCGTCCTATGGCACGCCGCCCGCAAGCTATTCGACGATTGGACCGAAAAGGAATTCAAACCAGTCCGCCTGATTGGCGCATCCGCCAAAGGCCTCGTCCAAGGCGGCGGCCAACTCGGCTTGTTCGCAGACCCCAAAATGGACAAAGAGCGCAAGCTCGATCTCGCAGTCGATCAAATCAACGCCCGCCTCGGAAAGGCCGGTATCCGCCGGGGCGGCGCTTAGGGTGCGGCTGGCGCATCAGTGCTGGCCCATCGCGGGGCCAGCCGGTACAAGATCAGCTCGATGATGGCCAACTCAAAGGAGATATGCTGGCGACATTACGCGGCACTCTGCGACCAATTTGTGATACGTGAATTTCGTGGCCTGAGCGCGGAGGGTTCGACCTGAACTTTCGCGTGGCAAGGACGGACGGACCTGTGCTGGTAAAGGAACATCTCGAATTCTCGCGCCTGCTGAAAGCGATGAAATTCGTGGCCGGTCGCGCTCGGCCATGGACAGGCATCCTCTTTCGCTCCGCGCCCCCGAAATGGGCAGCCGGTCGGGAGCTGCTCACGGGGATCGGGAGCATGAAGTCGGGTGCTCGATTTAACGCCTCCGGCAGCTTTCGTGCCATTTACGGCAGCACATCGCCCGAATTGGCGATGATCGAGTCGTTGGCCTATCAGCGTCGCGCCAACCTTCCTTTGGAGCGGGCGATGCCGCTGGTGTTCAAGGCTGTCTCGGTCGACGTAAAGCGTTGTCTGGACCTGTCCGATGCCGTGACGCTCGCCGATATGGGGCTGACGCTCCATCAGCTTCGATCCGAAAAATGGTGGTTGTCGAGAGCCCATGGCGAGGAATCGTTGACTCAAGCGATTGGGCGGGCCGCTCACGTCTGCCGCATCGAGGCGTTTCTGGCTGCGTCGGCCCATGCTGCAGATCGGGGTGTCAATGTGATTGTCCTGCCTGATCACGTTCAACCGCCTAGCGCAGTAAAGGTGCTCCGACGATTTGCAAAGTGACAACGTCCAATTGTCGATATGACTTTTGCACGCATATTTGCGTGTTATAATGCTTGACTTATTGCGCAATACATTCAAGGATGATTCAAGAGGTAACAGTCATGGCAACGGCGGTAAAGCGTTCTCGCGTTCATCCGAAAGCACGAAGGCCGGCTTCCAGTCAGCCGACCAGCGTGGCAGTCGGCGATTTGCGGCGTTCCTACGCACTATCCCAGGGGCTTATGGCCCGACTGCTGGATGTGTCGTTGCGCACGGTCTCCGGTTTGGAATCGGGCTCAGTCGCGCCCGCGCAACTTCGGCGAAATTTAATGCAGGTCAGTCGCCTCTGCGGTGCATTGGGCGAGGCGATGGAATCCAGCCATGTCGGGCGTTGGCTCGATGAGCCCAACGAAATGCTCGCGGATCTCAAGCCGGTTGAAGCCGTAGAACGCGGCCAAATCGACTTGGTATGGCAGGTGGTTGAGGGTTTGCGTTCAGGGTCGCACCTATAACCCACCCCAAATTGTGCGAGCAATTGGACTTCGTCCACTGTCGGCGTAGGCGCTTAGGACTTCTTCCCACCCAGCGAATAAAGATGGCTGAAAGTCCGGAAGTAAATCCGCCCATCCGCAATCGCCGCCGTAGCATGCGACCCCTCGTTCAACGACTCCTGTGAAATCAACTGAAACTTCTCCGTAGCCGCAACGACAAAAACATCGCCCTTCCGCGAAATGCAGTAGAGGTTGCCGCCGGCACAAACCGGCGAAGCGTAAAAGGTGGTCGGCACTTTGTCGTGCCAGACCTGCTCGCCGGTGTCAGCGCGCAGGCACGTGATCGCGCCGGTGTCGTGCCACAGGAACAGCAGGTTCCCCTTCACAAGGCCCGTGGGAACATTCGGAACGTTCTGCGTCGTCTTCCACACGACCTTGGGCTTCTCCCCATCCGCCCCCGGCCGAATCGCAACCAGCATCTTGCCGCTGCTGCCCTCTCCACAAGTGCCAAGGATCAAATCACCAGCCACAATCGGTGAAGCATTCACGCGAACCGTATAAACATCATTCGCCTGCCAGAGCAGTTTGCCGGTCTCGACATCGTATCCCGTCAACCCTTCGCCCCGGCTGCTGAACACAACCTGCGGCGGCTTACCCTTCGGCTCGTAGATACAGGGCGTCGCCGACGCGGCATACGCCGTCTTGCGGTCAATCTTCCACCGCTGCTTGCCCGTGTTCCGATCAACCGCAATCACGTAACTCCCCGGCCCTTCCTGATCAAAGGCAAGAAAAACCGTATCGTGAAAAACAATCGGCGAAGGCGCCGCGCCATGCTGGCTCACAAAAGAACCCAGATCAACACTCCAAACTTCCTTCCCATCATGGCTCAGCGCGGAGAGCGTGGATTGTTCCGGCGCGGTTGAAGCGACGTAGACATAATCTTTATCGACAGCGGGGCTGGAGGAAGCAAAGCTGTTGTCCCCATTGATATGAAACGCCTTCAGATCGTAATCATGTTTCCAAATCACCGACCCGTCCGCCGCCTTGATGCAAAGAATCGACCGTTTCGCTGCGTCCTTGTCCGCCGTCGTCACGAAAATGTGATCGCCCCACAGCACCGGCGAAGAATGCCCTGTCCCTGGCAGATTAATCTTCCAGTTATAGTCGGCGTCCGACCACTTCGTCGGCAGCCCCGCAGCGTCAGAAACCCCCGACCCATCCGGCCCGCGAAATCGCGTCCATTCCTGGCCAAATGTTGATGAAGACGCAAGCGCGGTCATTGCAACCGCCGCGAAAGTGCAGACAACCGAATTCCGCGTTGGGAAAATTCTCAGAGACATTCATTTCTCCAGCAGTACCATTCTGAACGTGAGGATCACCACTTTATAGAACGACAGAGTACCTTGCGTTGTATTGGGTACAATCATTCTATCGTATGCGACCGCCATTGACTCCAACCCCCGACCCGCCGCGCCGCAACTGGATCCCATGGTTTGCGCTTCTCGTCGTGGTCTTGTTCACCATTGTCGGCGCAAGCTACGTCCGCTACAGCGCCGCCGCCAGCGACCGCATGCGCTTTGCCAACGACGTTTCCGGCACAAAGGAAGACATCCAGGACCGGCTCGAAATGTACGTCGATACCCTGCGCGGCACCGTCGGCCTCTATTCCGCGCGCGGCGAAGTCACCCACGCCGAATTTCGAGCCTATCAGCAGCAACTAAACCTCCAGCAGAGATATCCGGGAAGCCGCGGCATCGGATTCGCCGAACGCGTCCTGCCCGGCCAGCAGCAAAACCTGATCGCCCGCGTCCGCGCAACCGGCGCTGCCGACTTTCTCATCGAACCCTTCGCCTACAGAGACTGGGCCGCGCTCAGTGCCTTCCAAATCCGCCCGGCCGGCGAACGTCCCGAATATTTTCCCATCATTGAGCTCGAGCCCCTCGATCGCCGCAATAGCGCCGCCCTCGGCTACGACATGTTCTCCCAGCCTGACCGCGCCGAAGCGATGAGCCGCGCCCGCGACACCGGCCAGGCCGCCGCCACCCGCAAAGTCACCCTCATTCAGGAAATCGACGCCACCAAGCAGCCGGGCTTCCTCATTTACGTCCCGGTCTACGCGCTCAAAATGCCGCACACAACCGTCGCGCAGCGCCGCCTCGCGCTCAAAGGCTTCGTCTACAGCCCCTTTCGCGCCGACGACCTCCTCCGCGGCGTCTTAACCGCCGGACGCGAGCGCTCCGTCGATTTCCAGTTGTACGACGGCACCAACCAGACCCCCGGGCAGTTGCTCTACGATTCCTCCCTGGATCGGCCGCCGGTCGATCGCAGCTTTTCACGCCACACCAGAACCGAACAGATCAAAATCGCCGGCATGATCTGGACGCTGGTATTCAACACCCGCCCCGAGTTTCAGAATCGCTCCAGCAACTGGCTGATCCCCTACATCTTCATCATCGGCGCAGTCTTCGCGATCGCTCTCTTCCTGGTCACCGGCGCACAGGGCCGCGCCCGCTTCGCGGCCGAGCGCGCTGCCACAGAACTGCTTCGCTCACAAGAGGCCCTTCGGCAAAGCGAAGAGCGCTACCGTTCCCTCGTTCTCGCCACCGCGCAAATCGTCTGGACCACCGACGCCGGCGGAAACGTGGTCGAGGATCTCCCGTCCTGGCGCGCTTTCACAGGCCAGACCGTCGATGAGCTAAAGAACAATGGATGGATGAGCGTCGTGCATCCCGAAGACCGGCCGCGCGTGTCAGAGGTATGGGCACAGTCCCTGGCAAACGCGAGCGGCCACAAGCAGGAATTCCGCGTCCGCGCCGCCGACGGCACCTGGCGTCACATTCTCGCCCGGTGCGTGCCCGTCTTGGAACGCGACGGGCGGCTCAAAGAGTGGGTCGGAACCTGCTCCGACATCACCCTCCGCAAGCGGGCCGAAGATGCACTGCGTTTCCTGTCGGACGCCAGCGCCGTCCTCGCCGCCTCGCTCAACTACGAACAGACGTTGAAAAACCTCGCCCAAAGCGCCGTTCCCGGAATTGCCGACTGGTGCTCGGTCGACCTGCTCGCCGATAATGGCTCCCTGCTGCGGATCAGCATTGCCCACGTCGAACCCAATAAAATGCAGTTGGCCCGCGAGCTGGCAAAGCGCTATCCCACCGACATCAACGCCAGGACCGGCCCGCCACAGGTCATTCGCACCGGCCGCGCCGAGTACTACCCGAATATCCCCGACACAATGCTCGAAACCATCGCCCGGGATGGCCAGCATTTGAAGCTGCTCCGCGATCTGGGCCTCAAGTCAGCGATCATCGTGCCCTTGTCGGCGCGCGGCCGCACATTTGGCGCAATCACCCTGGTCTCCGCCGAATCCGGCCATCGCTATACCGACGACGATCTGGTGCTCGCCGAAGAACTGGCGCGCCGCGCGTCAGTCGCGGTCGACAACGCGCGCCTCTACGGCGAAGCCCAGGACGCCAACCGCATCAAGGACGAGTTTCTCGCCATCGTATCGCACGAACTGCGCACGCCCCTCAACGCCATTCTCGGCTGGAGCCAGCTCCTGCAGCAGGGATCTCTTGACAACGAGACCATCGCCGAGGCGGTCGATGCCGTGCAGCGCAATGCCAAAGCGCAGGCCCAGTTGATCGAGGATCTGCTCGACATCTCGCGCATCATCCGCGGCCAGATCGAGATGGAAAAACGTCCCGTCGAGCTCGCAACCGTCCTGAAAGACGCCCTCGACGTCGTCGCCCCCTCGGCCGTCCAAAAGCGCATCGACATCCGCCAGCAGATCAGCCCCGACACCATCCTCGTCGAAGGTGATCCAACCCGCCTGCAGCAGGTCATCTGGAATCTGCTCAGCAACGCCGTGAAGTTCACCCCCGAGGACGGACACGTCGATCTGCAGTTGGAACGACAGTACGGCGAGGCCGTCATCGCCGTCGCCGACACCGGCCAGGGAATCAGCCCGGCCTTCCTGCCCTATGTCTTCGACCGGTTCCGCCAGGCCGACAGCTCAACAACCCGCCGCCACGGCGGTCTGGGGCTTGGCCTGGCCATCGTCCGCCACCTAGTGGAGTTGCATGGCGGCAGCGTCCGCGCCCAGAGTGCCGGCGAAGGAAAAGGAGCGCGCTTCGTCGTTCGCCTCCCCATCGTCGCCCCGGCCGCAACCAAAGCCGTGCCAGACCCGGCAACCCAAGCGCCGCAAGCCGAGCGCATCTCCCTCGCGGGTGTAAAGGTTCTCGTGGTCGATGACGACCCCGACGCACAGATGCTCCTCCAGGCCATCCTGGAGGGCTACGGCGCGAGCGTCGTCGCCGTAGGGTCAGCCCAGGCCGTAATGGACGCAATGGACCAGGCGCTCCCCGACGTCCTGATCAGCGACATCGGCATGCCGGGCGAAGATGGCTATACCCTCTTGCGCCGCGTCCGGGCGCGGGGCGCTGAAAACGGCGGACAAACTCCCGCCGCCGCCGTTACCGCCTTCGCACACGCCGACGACCGCATCCGCGCCCTCGCCGCCGGCTTCCAGTTCCATCTGTCCAAACCAATCGAAGCCGCGGAACTCGTCCGAACCGTCGCAGTCCTGTCCGGCCGCCGTGCCCGATCAGCCACCCCGTACGAATAGCCCAGCATTATTTTGGAACATCCGCTTGACCCAACTGCGAATCAATCGTAATTTGGGTAACATCGCGCGGGACAGCTTTTTAAGCTGTCCTTATTTTAAAGGTTCTGAGTCACAAAACACCGGTCAGGACGACTGGCAGCTCAGAAAGGTGGTCAAGGATGGCCAAACGCAGACACCCCGCCGCATTATTCGAAGTTCTCTATAAGCCCACTGCCCTGCCCGAGCGCACGCGCCCCGGCTGGTTAAGCCAGGCGCATAAATTATTTGCGCGCAACGAGCGCGGGGGCGGCCCATCCCTCGCCGAGAAGAAACCGCGCGCCGGGATGCCGTGCCAGACGCATGTCGCCGACATCGCCATCCCAGTATCCGTCCCCGTTTCCGCGCCGATTCACATTCCCGCGCCCGTCGTCCAATCCATCGTCGCCCCGGCCTCCGCTCCCATGGTCATGCCGATGTCGAGACATCAGTCCGGCAATGACGACAAAAGCGAAGGCGTCTCGCTCAACGTCGACCGCACCCGCCAGGAAATTCTCATCCGTCTCAGCTTCATCAGCGCGGGCATTCTGGCCGCCGGCTTCCTGGGCCTGCTTATCTTCTCCTACCTCTTTGGCAAGCAGAACACCGTCTCCACCCGCCCGGTCCTCACCCGCGAAACAACCCCGGACCTGC
>JBBRHH010000168.1:0-10732 GCA_038222915.1 Tepidisphaerales bacterium | reverse complement strand
CTGACGCTGCGCTGTGCCCGCTGCCATGATCACAAGTTTGATCCGATCCCGACTGCCGACTATTACGCCCTGCACGGGATCTTTTCGAGCATTACCGAGCCTGCCGATAAGCCGACCATTGGTAAGCCGCCAACGGCTGCTGAGACGGCCGACTATGAGAAGAAGCTGGCTGCTCTCGAGCAGAAGAACAAGGACATTTACTACGACACCATCAAGGCCAAGTCGGCTGAGTTCCGCAAGAACGCGGCGGCCTACATTCAGGTGCAGATGCTCTCCGCCAAGGAGACGGCCGAGACGGTTGCCGAGAAGCGAAAGCTGATCGCTGACAACAAGCTCGATACCGATCTGATCGGTGCACTGGGCCGGCATCGCGGCAATGATCCGGTCTTTGGACCGCTGGCCTGGTTTGCCGAAGTCCCCCAAGGCGAAATGCCCAAGATGGCCCAAAAGCTTCTGGACGAAGTTGCTAACGACAAGAACCTGAATCCACTGGTTATCGCGGCCTTCAAGGACGTTTCGGCGGGCTCACTTAAAGACCTCAAGGACGTTGCAAACGTTTATGCCAAGATGTTTGCTGGCCTGGATTCCAAGACTGAGGCTTACCTTCAAGCCGCCCGCACCGCCACGACGGCTTCGTTTGCGGGTTCCGATGACGCGGCCGCCAAGCTTGGCCTGACCCCGTTCAGCAGCGTTGAACCGGCCTCGGCACTGACGACCGCGCATCTCCGCAACATCGTTGGCGGACTGGCTCTGGGGAACAATGCACAGGACCGCTTCACCTTTAGTTCCATCAACGCCCTTGAGCTGACACATCCGGGTGATCCGGGCAAGGCGATGATTGTCGCCGACGCCAACCCACACGACTCCAACATCTTCGTCCATGGCGATCAGAGCAAGCGGGGTCCGATTGCTCCCCGCCAGTTCCTGACGATTCTGTCCGGCCCGGATCGCAAGCCCTTCAAGATCGGCAGCGGCCGGCTTGAGTTGGCCGAGGCGATCGGCAACAAGGACAACCCGTTGACCGCCCGCGTGGCGATCAACCGAATCTGGATGCATCACTTTGGTGAAGGTTTCGTGCATACGCCCGACGATATGGGTGTGCAGTCTGAGCCGCCGACGCATCCGCAGTTGATCGACTACCTCTCTGCCAAGTTTATGGAAGACGGCTGGTCGATGAAGAAGATGCACAAGCTCATCATGCTGTCGGCGACTTATCAGCAGAGCAGCGATACCAATGCAACCTTCGCCAAGAAGGACCCTGCCAACACGCTGATCTGGCGTGCCAACATCCGCCGGCTGGATTTTGAATCCATTCGTGACACGTTGCTCATGTTCACCGGCAACATCGATCTGCAGCACATCGGTGGTCGGCCTGTGAACCTTTCCGATGAGCCCTACAGCTTCCGCCGCTCCATCTACGGTTACATCGATCGCGGCAAGCTTCCCGAGTTGATCCAGGAGTTTGACTTCCCGGACCCGAATCGGGCCAACAGCAAACGAACCTCGACGATTGTGCCGCAGCAGGCGCTGTTCCTGATGAACAGTCCGATGAGTGCCGACGTGGCCCGTCGTGTGGTGAACCGTCCTGAATTTCTGGCCGCGACCAATGACGACGGACGTGTGACCGCGCTCTATCGCGAGCTATTCTCGCGTGATCCGCGTGGTGTTGAAGTCTCGCTTGCCGCGGATTTCTTCAAGGCCCATAACTTCTACGATCCGAACCTGAACCGCGGGCCCAAGTCGACGGGCAACAAGCCCAAGACCGATCCCAACGACATGGCGATGATGATGGGCGGCGGAAAAGACGCCATCAAGAACGCCGGCGAAGCGGTCGATCGCCGTCCGTTGACGCTGTGGGAAGAGTATGCCCAGGCACTGCTGTTCACCAACGAAATCGCGTACATCAACTAGTCCACCCGCGGACGCACGCGAAGCGAATTTTGTAAGATTCTCGTCGCCCACACCCAAAAGTGTGGGCGACTTTCATTGGTGGAACGCGTGCGGCGTCCGCTGCGTGGGCGGCGGTTCTCCAAAGGCCGATTGGGGCGAGAATTGTCAACGTGGAATCCACTTGCTTTTGCGGATTTCGTGAAGTTGTTTCGCGTGCAAATTGAGCCATTTCTTATTTGTCCCGGGGCGATTTAACCGATACTATTCTTCGGTACGAATGGTCTGCCGTGTTCGTGGTTCTGAGGCACATTATTGGCAAACCGATAAGCAACCCACGGGGATGACCGCCTATCCGCCGCACGACTGCAGTATCCGTTTTGTGTATGCAAACGGGTCAGACAGGAAGCGAAAGAGAGGTGAGGCAGGATCAAAAGTCCTGCCGTTTCGCGAGCCGGGAAACTGGCGTGCGAATTGAGGTCATCACCCACGTTTTTTTTCATGGGTTTGACCAAAAGCCTTTGACACGGCACAAGCGGAAGCGTTCGTCCTTAATGCCCGCAGTCAACGCAAAGCGTCTGGCGGCGGGCGTTTTGTTGCGCTGGCAGGTGGGTGGGAATGCCGTGAACGGGCGGGGGCCTGCCTTTTGGCTGGCGGGCTTTGAGGTGCTTGCGCAGATCGCGGGCGTGTCTTGTCTTCATCCCCACCCCCTTACGAAATCCCGCGTCCCAATCGTCCCGTCGCGCCCCGGATCCGAACCGGCTGGCAGGCGCTGCGTCGAGTTTCCGTTCGACGCCTCTGCGGCTCCGAGGCCCGGCCGCATCACTCCGTCCCTCTCGCCCGCCCACAATCCTCCCGTGCGACAAGACGGTGGTACGCCAGCATCAGTCTACGATGAACGGTGTCGGCCTGAACGAGTAATGTTTTCGATGAGCGATACAGAAGAAGGTTTGGTTCGGCTCAGGAAATGGATCAAGTCGGATGTTCCGCTGGTCTACGAGCGATTTCTCATTTCCGGCGCGGCTGGTTTTCGCGGTGAGCGTCTGCTGCTGTATGAGGTGGACGAGGTCGTGGAGCGGAACTCAACCTTTGAAGTGCAGGCTTACGTTCCGGAATTTCTAGCCGTGGGCGATGACAGCGGACGGCTGGGCGTCATTCGATGGATGGATGCGTTGGCCGCTCTGCCCTGGTGGATGGCGGGGCGCTGGGCGCAAATATGCCGCCTTCGCTTCTGCGACCGGTTGCGTCCTCGTGGTCGGATTGGGAAGTGCGGGGTTTCCGACTTGCGCTCTAATCAGTCGTGTCTCTGACGAACAGGGCGTCCAGGTCCGAAAAAGTTAGATAATGCTGTCCGTGGTTCTTGGAATTTCATGAAATTCCGTCTTGCGCCATTATAATCACGCTGGCTGGCAGGCCCGTCGTTCCCTGGAAGCATCGCTATGCGACCCGACATTTCGCACCCGCGTACGACTATCTCGACAAGACTCGTCGCCGTGCTCGCATGCATCACCCTGGCACTTGTCCGCTCAATCCTGGCAGGGGCACTCAAACGCATTGAATTCCAACCCCTCATCGGGATCTCGTTTCTCCTGGCTTCGGCTCTTCAGTTTGGATACGGGCTGTGGTGGATCTGGCGCGTCGGGCGCTTGTCGCCGCGCGGCCGGCGATTTACCGTGTTTGCCCTGGTTGCCGGCTTCGCCGGATTGATTGCCTGCCTGCCTCTCGACCATTACGCAGCGAATCTGCGCCTTGAAAAACACTATCGAGATCGATGCGAAGCGGCCATCGGCCGGATGGCGGCGGCCATTGGCCGATTCAAGATCGCAAAGGGTGGCAGGCATCCGGGCGATCTCAAAGAACTCTTTGTGGAGCACTACATCGGTGTGGCGGAACTTCGTCGATCTGGCTGGGGCGCAACCCCATCCGACGATGACCTTATTGCGGCATTGGACACGCCGTCCGATCTCCGCAATTCCTATGTCTATCTGAACCCCGACAGCCCGCACCGGCGTACCGATGGGATCATCCTGTACCGACGGCCGACCAGCGCGGATATCCGAACATGTGTGCTTCATGCGGATGGCCGGATCGGCTGGGTCGATGGGGCGGGCGTCCGGGACGCCGAGCTTCAATGAAGTGACGCATCGTCAGGAGATTGCATTCCGACCGTCTGCGCGCGAGAACATCGTCATGCAGCCGCACACCATGTATATCGAGCAGAAGACCGATGGCAACCGCATCTATAAGGTCAGAAAAATAATAAAGGCCCCAGACCGCGACACGATGACGCGGTCTTCTTCTCTGCTTTCCCCTCTCCTTCCCCCAGTCCTTCCCCGCCAGCGTGCGTCCCGATCGTCCCGTGGGTTCCAGGCCGATGTCGCCCACCCGGCGCTGCGACCGGTTGGAATGGGGTGGTGCGGCGGATTTCCCAATACCTGTCCGACTGTGCGGCAGCAACTTCTTTGCTGCTCCTGCTTGGCGTGGCCTTGGGAGCGCAGCTACCTGGTGCGCGATCGCGTCTCGCTTGGTGATCCGTTCGCGCGGTAGCGTTGCACACAACGCCCTGGCGATATTTGTTCGATGCGCCGGATACTGGAATGATCCCGCCCGGTGATGTTCAAAGCCAACGGGACACGACGCGACCTGCGGTGATCACGCTTCCGCTCTCGGCGCTGTCCCATCCGTTGCAATTGCGGCTCGTCAGAAAAGGGATGCCGGACTCGCCGGCGATTCCGATCTTTGTGGATCCGGTGTTGCTGCGCTAACCGGGATCAAGGCACAAACGCACGGGACGACGGCTTAAGAACGGGGGAGGTGGAGAAGGGACGACGCACGATATAAAGTTCTTCAGGAAGGGCGGTAGGATGTGTTCGTGCGGCGGATCTCCCAGTTCTTGTTTAACGCGTTGTCCCTGCTGTCGCTCGCGCTGTGCGTGGCGACTGCTGGATTCTTGGAATGCAGCTACATCAATACGGATCATTTCTGGCTTGGCGAAGGATTCGGCAGAACCGATGTGACGACCGCGAGGGGCCGGCTCTTGATCCAACGTCAAATTTCCGGCGCTCGGGGTCAGCTGTGGACGGAGTTCTTTCACCGAAGAATGGGTTGGGGCGTGACGCCGTGGATGTATGAAAATACGTCCAGTGACTCGACCAGCGAGATATTTGTCGTTCGAACCGAGAAGCATCACTGGATCGCACTGGGGCTTGAACGGAATTCCGGACTGGGAGATTGGGGGGACTACTCGCCAAATGATCGCTGGTGGTCACTGGCTATCCCGTATTGGATGCTCCTGATCGTGTTCGCGATCCTGCCCCTCCGCTGGCGAATGCTGTTGCGCCGCCGGCGGATGCGGCGCAACGGGGTTCGCTTGGGCCGTTGCGGCCAGTGCGACTACGACATGCGCGCAACACCCGCGCAGTGTCCGGAATGTGGGACGGTTGCAGCAACCGCGAGCGGGCGTGTCCGATCGTGGAAAGGTTCAGTCGTCACCCTCGCCTGGAGAGCGGGCGCGGCCGCGCTCACAATCGCAATTGTCGTTTTTGCGTTTGGGCATTACCAGGCGGCGCGGGTTGCGCAGGGATTGGACGAGGCGCGACGGGATGAAATCGACGACATTTCCGAATCGTTTCATCACGCAATCAACTGGTTGGCCGACGACAAACCTGGGTCGCCCAGCGCCAGCGGCGCCTATTTCACCCAGTCGCTCATCGCCGGTCTTGAGAAGCTGCGAACGCATCCCGACCTCGAGCATCCGTGGCTGGCGTTGGCCATGATCTACAGGCGTGCAGATGATGCCACCGAGATCATTTTCGCAGTGGTGGATCACCCCAGACAGATGGACATGGTCGAAATCTTCGACGCCGACGGGATCATCGGGGCCTTTCCTTGCAGTCGTAACATCCGGACTGGATATAAACGCACGGACTTGCACGGCCTGACGTGCGTCCAATGGATCGATGCAAATCCGCCTTTCACCATCACCCCGAGAGAACAGTCCATCTCGCTTCCGCACGTGGTTCTTTCCCACCGGCTACGCGCTAGGTTGGTCGGATCAGATGCGGCTGCGATTCCCATATTTGTGGATCCGATACTGTTACTGAGCCCGACATCGAGACCCGCCCCATTTCGAAGAATCGAGCAATAGCTTTTGCCCGCTTATGTCGCCGTAGAACCGGACGGGACGAATGGGACGCAGGATTAGGTGGGACGGTGGGGCGAACAAGACGCGCCTCGCCGATGCGTGGTAACATGGGCCGGTGAAGCGGATCGGTGGGATTCTCTTTGATGCGGTTTGCCTGCTGTCGCTGTTGCTCTGCCTGGTGACGGCCGGGCTTTGGTCACACAGCCGGGGGCAGACCGACTACGTCTGGTGCGGGCAACGACTCGGCATCACCGTTCTCACGAGCGCCGACGGCGAGCTTTATATCGTTCACGAGCGGGCCGGCCATGGGGATCAACTGTGGGCACGATCGCTTCGCGGGATGGGATGGGTCACGACGGCGTGGCGGTACCTCAGCCCATCGCAACGCCTCTACTGGTTCCCTGGACGCGGGCAGCACCACTGGAATATCCGGGGGCTGGAATGGAAATCAGGTCCCGGAATGGGGACTTCCGCCGACGTCTACTTCTGGTCCCTCCACATCCGCTATTGGATGCTGGTGGTTGTCTTCGCCGTTTTGCCTCTCGTGCGGACGATTCCACTGCGACGGCGGTTCTTGAAACGCCGGGCGTCTCGCCGCAGCCGTCGTGGTCAGTGCGGCCGGTGCGGCTATGACCTGCGCGCAACGCCCTTGCAATGTCCGGAATGTGGAACGGCGGCGATGCCCCAAGCGTCCAGCAGATTTGAACGACCCTGGGTGCGATCCTACCGCGTCGTGTGTGTGGCGGCCGCCATCCTGGGAATTTCCACCATCGCCTTCGCACGATTTCAGACTGCGCGGGTTGCGCAGGCGCTGGCCGAATCCAGAGAAGATGAGATAGACGACGTCGCGGAAAAAATGGAACGCTCCATGCGCTGGTTCGCAGACCCCCAATGCCGTCTGACCAAGGTCATGCGCGGGTACATGAACCAGACAATGATGGTCGGCCTCCAGCGCCTGCAACAAGGCCGAAACCTCGATCATCCGTGGCTGGCTTCGGCCACGATCTGCTGGCGACTGGACTACACCGGCGAGATCCGCTTGGCGATCGTTGAACATCCCAATGACGCCGATGAGGTCAAAATTGAGATCATGGACGGCGATCAGTCGCTGGGGGCTTTCTCATGTAATCGCAAAATCTTTAACCGGGAGAGCCCCGCCATTAGCGCCTCCGCGCCCGTCCAATGGGTGGAGGATGCCCCGGCTGCCGACTCCAACGGCGACGCCATCCGCCTGCCGCGCCAGCTTCTCACCCACCCGCTGCGTATCAGGTTGGCGGGTTCCCCCGACGCGGAGGCGATTCCCCTTTTCGTGGATCCTTTGTTAAAAGCCTTCCCCATTCGGGACCAACAGGACGGACGGGACGCAGCGCCAAGGTGAGGGTGGGGGTGTATGCCACGCAACACGCAACCGCACCCAGGAAAGGTGAAACAGGCGTTTTCAGTGTTTGATCCATGCTTTGCGGCCGCACGGTCGGACAAGCTTGCACTTAAAGCTTGACATTCCTCGACAAAACATTGACAATGACCCCGGTTGGTCTGACGAACGAGTCTGTGACGCACTTCCCCGAAGATCGTGTCTGCTCTCTCTCTCTCGCCCCTCCTACCTTTTTGGGCCAAAACGATGGCCTCTTTCAAAGTGACCCCTGAAAGCAAAACCGCGGGTCGCATCGCCCACAGTTAGGAGATCGCAATGGGCAAGAAGTTGTACGTCGGGAACCTTAGCTACAATGCCAATGGTTCGGATTTGGAACAGTTGTTTTCCGCGCACGGAACCGTGCAAAGCGCCGAGGTCATTGCTGACCGCGACACCAACCGAAGCAAGGGCTTCGGCTTTGTCGAAATGGGCACCGAGGAAGAAGCCCAGGCCGCAATTGCTGCACTGAATGGTCAGCAGCACGATGGCCGGGCCCTCACCGTTAACGAAGCCAAGCCAAAAGAAAACCGCTCCGGCGGTGGTGGCGGCGGCGGTGGCCGTGGTGGCTACGGCGGCGGTGGTGGCGGCGGCGGCGGCGGTGGTTATGGCGGCGGCGGCGGTGGTCGCAGCGGTGGTGGTGGCGGCAAGCGCTACTAGACCCTGTGCTACTGGTCTGC
Organism: Tepidisphaerales bacterium; assembly: GCA_038222915.1. Classification (GTDB taxonomy): domain Bacteria; phylum Planctomycetota; class Phycisphaerae; order Tepidisphaerales; family Tepidisphaeraceae; genus JBBRHH01. The sequence goes on along the minus strand of JBBRHH010000168.1, from coordinate 2,610 downwards.
ACGCGTAACAACGCGACAACCAATGCAATCAAGAAAGGCCGTCCGCAAGGGCGGCCTTTCTGCTTGGATTACTTTTTGAGCAGCCGCAGCAGGCGGATCGGCACGGTGCGGGTCGCCACCGGATGGCTGGTTATTTCCAGAGCCCAGCCGCGTTCCTGAATCCACGGGACAAACAGATCGCCACTCTGCCGGCCGGGCTCGCCCAGTAGAATTGATCCGCCCGGCGCGAGATGCTTTCGCCAGAACGGTTCGAGATATTCCCACTGGCTGCGCTCGTAGAGGATGTCAGCGCCGATGATCATGTCGAACTCTTCGTGCAGGGCATCGACGCGCCAGTCCAGTTGACGCGTTCGAACATGAAGATGGTTTTCCAGGCTGTTCAGGGCCGCGAACAAGAGGGCGGGCGGTTCGAGATCCGCGAAGAGCACACGGTGCCCGGTCATCGCCGCCGCACTACCCGTCAAACCCATTCCGCAGCCCAGATCCAGCACGCGCAAGCAGGGGCCTGTTCCTGCGCCACCACTGAGAAGCAGTTCGGCAATCGCCAGGGCGCTGTCCCACAACTCGGCCCAATACGGCAGGTGCAGCGGCTGGGGTCGGGCAAGGGTCTTGTCACGTGGACCATGCAGCCGTTCGCGGAGGTCCTCCTCTTCGGCCACCTGATCCAGTACGCCGTTGGGATCGGCGATGCGCGTGAACTGGATCTGTGTCTTACCGAGTTGGAGCGGTGCGGTGATGGTGCCGTAGCGTCGATGGATCCGCTCAAGGAGTAGCCCGCGCAGGCGAGAGAGCGAATTGGCGGAGGGCAAAGAGCGTGCGGTCATCACATTCAGCGGGGGCCGTTCGTGATGGTCTGCACCGGCTTGTCGGTCGTGGAGCTTGGGCCAAATTTCCCGACGAGGTAATAGATCAGAAACCCGGCCACAGCGAACCCGATGAACACCATCATGGTGTTGACCACGGCGCCGGCCATGGAAATGTTCAGCCGCACTTTGGCCGCCACCATCAGCAGGGCCACGATCCACAGGACGGCAAGCACCGGCCCGATGGCCGGAATGGGCGCCAGCAGGCTTGGCCCCAGGCAATAGGCGAAGATGTTGAACAGCACGTGGTTGGGAACGCGGCGTTTCATGTCGCCGGCGTTGGCCAGCTTGGCGAACATGTTGGTGTAAAACTTCAGGAAGACCAGCGGAAGGGCGCAGGCGATGATGAATTGAAGGGCCGAATAGAGCAGATAGGAATTGGGATCCAGATCGATCTTCGTGTCCTTCGCATAGCGAAGATAATAGAGAAGGGCGTTGTGCACGGCGGAGCTGATCCCCCACATCACACCGCAGCCGATCGCCAGGGGAACGGCATCGCCGGTGGTATCAGGCCGACGGATGGAGATCAGCAATTGCCTCGGTTGCGACAGGCTCATGGCGCAGGTTTTAAAGAACGCCGAAAGGGTTCCGCCGGCGCCACGGTCCTCCCAGGCGGTTCCGGAACCCGGCCGCATGGGATCGACGGACGCCGTCGTCTGCTTCTGTTGCAGCGAGGGAATATTGACTTCCGAGGAGGGGGTGTACGACTTAGCCATGATGTATTGATTCTCCAACGACGTGATCAGTATAGCCGAATTGCGGCCGACGGCGCACGGCCAGCATCCGCCACAGCGTAATACATGCCACCGGCGACAATTGTTGGCACCCGCACCGCCCGGCCACTACGTTCTCACCGAACAAAACAGGCTCAAAATGACCTTTTTGCTGATGACCTGAAGCCAAAGAAATAGTGGAAGAACGGATTGTACTCAGGCGGCGGCGCCAGGCTGGTCTGCGACAGGTGTTGATGCGGGCGGCCCAGCAGGTGCCGGTCGGCTGAGCAGATTTTGAACCCGTCCAGCAGCCCCCTTCATGCGCCGCAGCCATGGCAGCCCGGCGCTGATCTGCCAGGGGATGGGCATGGCCGGGATGTGGTCGGCGATCGCCATATTTTTCTGGCGCATCACGCGCTCGACGCGCGCTTCATAATCCCAGCGCGGAATCCATTCCATTCCAAAATTCACCAGGTGATCCGGAACGCCGTTCATATCAACAAATTCAAATCCACGTTTCCCAAGATGAAGTTGGGCCAGCGCGAACGCGGCTTTTCCCGCATTCGACACAAAATGGAACATGGAGTTCATGCTGATGAACCCGCCCAGTTGAAACCCCCAGACGCCGCCGACCAGCTTTCCATTTTCCCACGTTTCATAGCTGTGCGCGTATCCCTGCCGGTTGAGCGCAATCAGTCCGCGGATCAGCGGCTCGGTGATCCAGGTCCGCCCGCACCGCTTCTGAATCGTTCCGCGTGAAGTGTCAGCACATGCCCGCACGACCTGTTCGAATTCGTTGTTAAACCGCAGCTCCCACCGGGGTGAATAGACGTAGCTGCGCTGCTTGCGGGGAATCTTCACTTTCTCAAGGATTTGCACGCCGCGATGGCTCAGGCTGGTCCAGCCCGCGGTCGTGAGGGTTTCGTCGAGAAATCCGGGCATATCCCCGGCCGCGACATGCCCCAGCATGTCGATCGGCCACGCGCGATACAGGCGCGTCATAAACACTCCAGTCGCCTCCAGCTCGATTGCAA
>JBBRHH010000167.1:0-10771 GCA_038222915.1 Tepidisphaerales bacterium | reverse complement strand
CCAACATCCTTCCCCCCCGCCATCGCCATCTGCGGCCTCCCACCGCCGCCACCCCCCGCGGCCTTCGCCGCCTCGCGCACCCAATCCCCCGCCTTCAATCCCTTCGCAATCAAATCATCACTCACCGCCGCCACAAAATTCACCTTATCCTCCACCACCGCGGCCAGCAGAATCCCACAACTCCCCACCCGCGATTTAAGCGAATCCATCGCCGCCCGAAGCTGCTCGTCACTCGCCCCTGGAATCTCCCCCACAACCACCTTCCCACCGCCAAGCGCCATCGCCACCTCCAAAAGCGCCGAAGCAACCGCCACCGGATCGGCCTTCGCCCCACCGCCGCCACTCGCCAGCTTCTTCTTCAGCGACTTGATCTCCTCCTGCATCGCCGCAATGCGCTTCGGCGCTTCCTCCACCGAAGAACTCAGCGACTGCGAAATCGCCTTCGCGCCCGCATCGAGCTTCTGCACATACTCCACCGCCCCGCGCCCCGTCACGCCCACGATCCGCCGCACACCCTTGCTGACCGCGCTCTCCTCAATCACCTTGAAAAAACCGGCCTCGCCCGTATGCCGCAAATGCGTCCCGCCGCAAAACTCAATGCTCTGATCGATCGCCGACTCCTTCCGCGGATCTTCCGTCCCAATCGCCACCACCCGCACCGGATCCGGATACTTCTCTCCAAACACCGCCCGCACGCCGGCCAGCTTCTTCGCCTCCGTTAACGGCATCACCGTCGCGCTCACCGGCAGATCGCTGTAAATCTTTTCATTCACCAGCCGCTCAACATGAACGATCTGCTCAATAGTCACGGCCTTGTCATGCGAAAAATCAAAACGCAGCTTCTCCGCATCCACCAGCGACCCCTTCTGGTCAATATGATCACCCAGCACTTTGCGCAGCGCCCAATTCAGCACATGCGTCGTCGTATGATTTCGCTGCGTGTCACTGCGCCGCACATCGACGCCAATCACCGCCTGCTGCCCGGCCTCCACATGCCCAGTCCCCACCGTCCCCCAGTGCAGCACATAGTCCCCGCGCCGCTCAGTCGAAGTCACATCAAACCGGCCCGTCGCCGTCTGAATCGTCCCGACATCCCCGACCTGCCCACCCTGCTCGACATAAAAAGTAGTCCGGTCCAGCAGCACCGCCGCCTCCGCATCCTCTTCAATCCGCCCGGCCCGCGCCGCATCCGCGCCGCGCACCCAGCCCAGCACGGTTCCTTCCGTCGTAAATCCCTGATACTTCAACGAATCATCCGTCTTCGCAAAAACGCCCAGATCAACCGCCACCTCCCCATGCTGCTTGCGCCCTTCACCCGACGTCTTCTTAAACGCCTTCAGAAGTCGCGCATACCCCTCCTCGTCCGGCCGCATCCCGCGATGACGCGCCAGTTGCATCGTCATGTCCGCCGGAAACCCCAACGTCGAATGCAGAAAATGAATGTCCTCCGCGCCAAACTGCCCGCCCGCCCCGGCACTCCGATGCGCCGCCTCCTCAAACGCCTGCAACCCGCGATCGATGATCGCCAGAAAATCCCTCTCCTCCCCACGAATCACCTCGGCCACCTGCTTCGGCTTGCGCAGCAATTCCGGAAACGCCTCCCCCATCTGCTCCACCACCACCGACACCAGCTTGTACAAAAACGGCTCGCGCTGCTTCAGCACCTGATACCCATACCGGCTCGCCCGCCGAATCACGCTCCGCACCACCGAATCGCGCCCCTTATTCCCCGGCACCGCCCCATCCGTAATCGCAAAAGTGCTCATGCGGATATGGTCCGCAATCACCCGAAACGCCACATCCTTCGCATCCTCCAGCTTCCCGCCATACTTCGATCCCGTAATCTCCCCAATTGCATTCATCAGCGGCGTAAACACATCCGTGTCATAGTTGCTGTTTTTTCCCTGCAGCACCGCGCAGACCCGCTCAAACCCCATCCCCGTATCGACATGCTTCGCAGGCAGCGGCGACAGTTTCCCGTCCATCCCCCGGTTGAACTGGATAAACACCAGATTCCAGATCTCCATTACCCGCGCATCCCCCGCATTCACCAGCGGCCCCCCCGACTTATCCGGCGTCAGATCAATATGAATCTCGCTGCACGGCCCGCACGGCCCAGTGTTCCCCATCTCCCAGAAGTTGTCCTTCTTGTTCCCGAGGTGCACATGCGACGGATCGATATCCGTAACCGTCTTCCAAAGCTCCGCGGCCTCCCGGTCGCGCTCCAATCCCTCCGCCGCATCCCCCATAAACACCGTCACATGCAGCCGGGACTTGTCCAGCCCCCACTCCTTCGTCAACAGCTCCCAAGCCCACGCAATCGCCTCCTTCTTAAAGTAATCGCCAAAGCTCCAGTTCCCGAGCATCTCAAAAAAGGTGTGGTGATAAGTGTCCTTCCCCACGTCATCCAGATCGTTGTGCTTCCCACCCGCACGGATGCACTTCTGCGTGTTCGCCGCCCGCACATACTCTCGCTTCTCCATCGCCAGAAAGATCGGCTTAAACTGGTTCATCCCCGCGTTGGCAAACAGCAGCGTATCGTCCCCCACCGGAACCACCGGCGAGCTGGGCACAAACGTATGGCCATGCTTCTTCACAAAAAAGTCGATGAACTGGCGGCGAATATCCTGCGAGGTCATAGCGCGCACTTTCACTAAAAAAACCGGCGGCCAACCCGGGCCGCCGCGGCAGACACAGTCAATTCATTATTAGTCCCAACGTCATTCGTTCAAGAGCGCAAAGAAAACGCGGACAAGTGATTAAGCTTGTCCGCGGCTCAAAGATCGGATTTGTTCCAGGTGTTACTTCGCAACCACTTTGCGGGTCCGCCGGCGAACACACGCCAGCCCGACAAAAAGCAGTCCGCCAATGCTCGCCGGCTCCGGCACCGCATTGCCAAGCCCGCCGCCGCCGCTGCTGAACAAAGCATCGTTCGGATTGGCCAGAGCGCCATCATACGCACCCGAATAATTCAGGTTCACGTCCACATTCGCACCGGGCGAATTGATATAGGTAATATCACCAACCGAACCCGGCTTGCCCATCACGGCAATCTGCAGGCCCGGCGAATTCTCGACGATCAGATGGTCCCAATGCCCCGAGTGAATCGTGGCAATCTGAAACTGGTTCAGCACATTGTTATACACCTGCACATGATCGAGCAGGATCGTTCCAAACCACCCGTCCTGAATGTTGATCGGCAGCGCGCTGCCATCATGCACGGCCACATCCTGCAACGTCACATCCGTCGGATGGGCTGAATTGTTACCCGCGCCCGAAATACGCAGGCCATCAATATGAAGCCCGCCAATCGTCCGCACATCGTTGTAATTGTCGTAATGCCGAACCGTGATGCTGTTGTAGGTCTGCGGCCCGTTGTCCGTCCCCGTCGCCCCGATATCAATCCCCTTCTGATTCAGCACGTCATGAATGCGAATGTTCTCAAGCGTGAGATCCGTATCGTCCACCGTCCAGGGCCGCCGGCGCAAAATCACGTCCTTCGTACCCGGCCCGGTGTACTGCTCCACCGTGCTGCCGTCGATATCGGTCACCGGCCCGCTGAACTGCACTGGATCAGCCCAGGCAGGCAAGCTCGACAAGGACAGACACACAAATGCTGCACCAAGTAGCGAACGACTAAGATTCATGAAATGAACTCCGCGTATCCAAAAAGCTCGCGAGCCGCCTGCCGCGAGCCTGCCTTCCGCATACCAGACCCATTCTGCGTTATGGGAATCTACCCTTCAAATTCCATCATTGCAACCCGGACAGTCGTTAAACTTTCAAGGTTCTTTAACTCAGTACCCGATAATAGCCAAATTCTTCCGCGATTCGCCAAAAATCCAATCCGCTCGGTTCTTGACTATTACTGGAATCTACTCGCCTTCTTACGCCTATCGCCACGCACGGTTCACCTGATTACGCGAATTCCCATCCAATAATCACCCCATCGTCTTTCCCCGTCCCCTCCGACCCTCCGCGGCCAATCCAACTCCAGCTTCAGCGCCAACACGTCGCATTCTCGACCAATCGTCGCAAAACCCGCATTCCACCGGCACAGTATGTTCACCCCATCCGGCCCTTCCCACCGAAAAGCCCCTCCTACTCATGCCGCCTCCACCATCGAGCGCCAGTTCGACGGGTCCGCCCGGATCAGGTCGAGCAACCGCCGGGCCATCGGCGCTGGCTTACGTTGTCCGCACTCCCACGACCGCACCAGCGCCGCCGACACGCCAAGCATCCGCGCAAAAACCGGCTGACTCACGCCCACCAGTTCCCGCGTCGCCCGCACCTCGGCCGCAGAATATTTCCGCGGATCCGGCACGCTGCGAACTGTGCGCACCGTGTACTTCTCACGCAATGCAGTTCCAGCCTCGAGCGTCGCGGCCATCTCCGTAAGGTCCGCGACAATCTCACCAGCGATATTTCGCTTCCGCTTTTTCATCTGAAATTCCTCTCGAAATTCGTAAGCCATTATGCAACTCGGGAAGATGTTACAAAACGTTTACCAAAGGAGCGGAGGTTCGGTGATACGATTTCCGTGTGATCTTACTCGCCGTCGGCGCGCTCTGGACGGGAAACTAAGTGGCAGGATCGCCGTCGAATCCATTGCGGATCGATCCTCCCCGCACGCCGTCGCGATAGCTGGCCCCGGGGTATTGAAAGGAAACCGACCATGATTCTTCGAGAAAACATTCCGTTTCGCCTGCCCCGGTTTGGTTTGGTAACTGCGGCACTCCTGGCAATGATGGTTGCGTCTGCCTTTTCACAAACGACTCCGGTCGAGGAAAATGGAACCGGACCAGAACGCGGCACGGCAAAGCTCGTAATCCGGCCTGAGTCGGTCGAGGGCGATCGCGCCTTGCCGGAGCCGGCCCGAAAAGTGCGCGACCGACTCCACGAAGAAACGGCCGCGGCCAAGGCCGAACTGGATCGGCGGATGGCAAGCCAGCGCCAGGCGGCCATCGAGCAACTTCAGACGCTCGCCGACCTCTATACCGCTACACATCGCGATCGGGAGGCGGCGGCGGTTCGGCAGGAAATCGAGCGGATTTCAGCCCGTCCGGATCAACAAGACGCTGAGGCGGTTTGGCCATCCGGCCTCCTCGCGGCTCAGAGCCTCGCGTCATTTCGCAACAGTGTGGGTCAATCAATTCCATTGATCGTCACCGGGACGACCACGGGCACCGTCTGGGGGACCGACATCTATACAGATGACTCCTCGCCGGGCGCGGCGGCCGTGCATGCCGGCCTGCTCAAACCGGGAGAACAGCGCGCAATCCTGGTGAAGTTCCTCAAAGGTCAGGATGAATATCTGGGCTCGTCGCGCAATGGCATCGATAGCAGTCCTTACAAACATTGGGAAGGAAGCTTCAGCCTGGAGGCGATGCCTGATCCCAAGGGACGGGGCAACGGGCCTGCGCCGTTCGTTGGTACTCCCAACGACTTGATCCAGACGTATCGCGGGCAGGATGGCGCGATCGTTCTGGCCGAAGTCACCGGCTCAACCACCCAGACGATCTGGGGCGACAACGTCTACACCGACGACTCGCCACTCAGTGCGGCGGCCGTTCATGCCGGCGCGCTTCAGGACGGGGAAAAGGGACTCCTTCGTATCGCCGTCCGACCGGCCCGTGAAAGCTACGCCGGCAGCACGCGCAATGGCATGACCAGCCGTCCCTATGGCCCCTTTGACGGAAGTTTTCAAATTCTCCCGCCGGACGCCCAGGCCGATGTCACCACGCTTCCAGCCGCGCCGAGCCTGCAAAGTCTGCGCGGAAAAGTCGGCGAAGTCCTCTACATCAAGTTGACGGGTTCGACGGCCGGGATGGTCTGGGGTGTGGATACCTACACAGACGACTCGTCGCTCCCGGCCGCCGCGGTCCACGCAGGCGCATTGCGCGATGGCGAACTGGCAATCGTCAAGGTGACGATTGCCGCCCCTCCACAACAATATGAGGCCTCAAAGCGCAACGGCGTAACATCGCAGGCCTGGGATACATGGGATGGATGCTTCCGGGTCGAACGCCTCCCCGCCGGATTTGTCCCCAAACAACTGTATTCCGAGCCAGTCAATCAATCGGAAGTTCTCGGCTATCAAATCTACGGCGGAACAGACCTGAGTCGCAGGCGAGCGCCGCGTACGTCGGTGATCACCGAGCCGCGCCGCTAGAAATTAGCCGCCGCCTCGAAGCCTTTCGCGAAGGGCAAACAACAGCAGAAGGCTGGAGCGTCGTCATGCAACGCGTAAGGCCGACCTCGCGGGCCGTCATTCACACTCATCCTGAGGACCGAGAGCGCGGAAGGATCCAAGCCCATTACTCAACCTCACCTCGCCGTCAAATATTTTCGTTACAACAGCGACTCCAGGCACGCTTGTAAGTCGCTGGCCTCCAACGAGGTCAGCATTTCAGAACCTTGTTCAAAATCCGCCTCCTCTCTCTGCGAGTCAGTTATAGAAGAAATGCGGCGGTGCCAGCAGGCTGCCGATACTCTGCGTGCCGCCATTGCCGGAGCAGTCGCACACAGTGCGAACTCGCTGCAGCAGGATACCGACCTCGGTAAGATGGATCGCTAAAAAAAATCAAAAAAGGGGGCGTACATTCACATGTATGTCCCTGTTGCAAGTTAGTAGGCTGCGCGTTAACGCGGTAGGTACACGACTCCGGACTGTTCGGTTCGGTTCAACCCACCCGGTCGGATCGACGATTTGTCCCGTTATCGCCGCTTGCGTCGAATAAGCAGGGTCGATACCCCGAACGACGCGAGTCCAAACGTTCCGGGCTCGGGAACCGCGGAGTAAGTCGCTCCGCTGGCCGCAGAGAATGAAACACTGGGATCCAGGGGATTGAGATAGATATTCGCGGTGTTACTGGCGTCGATTGCATAACCACCGTTTGATGCCACTCCACCCATATGTAGGTTTCCGACCACATAGAATGTCTCACCGACGTGTAAGTCGATGATTTGTGTTTCCGTATACACACCGGGCGCCACATAACCGCCAACGCCATCACCCACAGTATAATAAAAACTGGTATCTCCTCCGTTGAGACCATTTACGGTGGCTAGATAGTCCAGGGAGGCACTAGAATTCGTTATGCTATCAATATAGACGGATGGTGTGGCCGTTTCGATGTGAAGAGTGCTGGTGACTTCCAACTGGATCAGCGTTCCAGCAGCTAGCGTATCGGAGAGTACTTCTAAAGTGTCGTTGAAATGCGCAGTCGCAAATGAGTTACACGTAGCTGTACCACCGTCTGGCGGTGACATCCCGACGCTGCCGGTCGCCGAGCCTCGCAAGACTCCACCGAACACAGACGCAGACGAAGCGGACTCGCCGTGCCCGCTGGTAACATGAGCCACTCCAAACTCGTCTAACACCGAACTGTAGTAGTCGTTCTCCGCAGGAGCACTGGATGAAGCCGGCCCCGAGGTGATGGTGCCCGACTGATTAGTACGCCCGTCTGTTGTAGTCGCAAGAGTCACTCCTGCCGATGTCACGGTATACGCCTCATAGGGCGCGCCGAGCGCTGAATGTGCCAGAGGGACGCAACTGACAAGGGCTGCAATGAGGAGCCGTAATCGAGACTTGTGCATTTTCCTCCTCTTTCGACGGATCGTCACGCACGGCGTAAAGCCGCTCGCGATCCCACTTTTCTTCAGAAAGCGGCCGAACTGATCCGGTAGAGGGTAACATGGACAGGAGGATTGTCCAATAATGTAGACGACGGATTTAGAATAAGGCCTGTTTTGCAAACCCCCGCCGTTTGAAGCCGAGCAGCCCAGATCACCGATCCCCCTTCACAACCCTTAGGGAGCGACAAGGGGACATTCATAATAAATCCACGTCGCCCTCGGCGAAGCTTCTTCGGCTGGCCCTCTGCATCCAGCGACACGTTGCATTCCAGCCGCTGCACCAGCTGCACATCAAGATCGCCCCCCCAACCCGACTTGAAACGCCCAGAGCTGTCTAAGCCCAGGGATTTATCCCTGGGTCGAAGTGCCGATGGATCTACGCCCACCGTCTCCCAATCTCCCGAGTTTCACGCAGGATCGAAACCGGTATTTTCCCAATCAAAAACGTCACCTCGCTCCTCCGGGACAGGCTCAAAGGACGTGGTCCACTACCGCGATTGAAGAATCGTGTGCAAAAGCCGGCATCCAAATCAGCGATAGCTGATGCCCGGCTCATCCCCGTATTCTCGAACGAAGCGTCCTGCGTCCATCACCTCCACACCCGGCAACCGTTGCCTGAATCGCCTGCCAGCTTCGCTCTGTCCGTGTGGCAACGACAGGAGATCTTTGTCCGAACTCAGAATGTGTGTCGCGTTCAGGCCGATTGCCAGTTCGATGAACTTCTCGTCGCGCTCGTCTCGGCTGTACGCGAATTTCGTTTTCGGCGCATGCAGATAGTCGCCTACGAAGCGTAGCCGACGAATAGTCACCTCGACGACCTTCTGAGTAATCTCGGGGAACCGCTTGGAAATTGCGTCGTCCAGGAGGACGGCGCGGTACTCATCAAGGACAGGCTTGCTTAGGAGCGGGACGAAAATTCGCTCTTCAGCGGCCCGTCGTATCTGCGCCGCGGCAGAACCACTACTCACGAGTCCACGCAGCAGCGTGTTGGTGTCGATCACGATGCGAAAAGCGGAGCGCGGCACTCAGTTCTTTTTCCTCGTCGTCCGTCGATGGTGTCGCGTGCGCGCCGCGTCCACCAGTTCATCCAGAACCTCTTCCTTCATCCCACTCTTGCGAAATCGCTCCTGCGCCGGCCCATACAACGCATCAAACGTCTTGCTGCGCGCCTGTTGCTCGAGAGCCACGCCTTCCTCGATAAGCTGTTTGGCATAAACCTCGGCCGTCACACCCGCCGCCTTCGCCTGCGATCGCAGCGCGTCAAGCTTCGTCCTTGCGAGACCAGATACCTGGATAGTGGATGTTGCAGAACTCATTTGACTCCAGTGCTTCTCCTCCGATTTTAGCACATGCCTCCCTTCCTTCGCCACCCAGCCTTCACCACACTGCTTAAAATCATCCCCCTTTATCCGGCCATACAAAAGTGCAAAAAAATCGACCCCGGCCAAACCTTCGCGGTAAACCTCCCCATCGGCAAAGCATGCGTCAGCCGACGAAAGTTGGTAAGCGTCAGACCGGCCACGCGAATAAGATCGATGCGGACTACCGGCACGAATTCGTCGTTTAGATAATTCCGCAGCGACGGCGTGTTGTTGCAACGAACAACGGCGTAAGCGAATTGCTTCCCCATGGCCAGCAGCCTAACGAAACGCGGCTGAACCATGTGCCGTTGCAGCCTCGACCCGCGATGTTCCGGCGAAACAAAAGCGTTCAGCATCCACGATCCCAACGGCCCGGGATCAAAGCGGTGATAAATCGGATCGATCGCGTGCGCGCGCGTGGCAACCCATGCCGCACCGGCCACCCCGCCCGACTTCCGGCAAATCGCCAGAACCATAAACACCCCGTCGCGCAATTCCTGAAGGCACCAGTCCGAGCCGATGCCCTGCAGGGCGCTGTAGGCAATCAAATCGTCAAAGTGCGGATCGGTGTTGCCGGTGACCACCACAAGGCGATAGCCGGCCGGCGGGGAAGCCTGTAGCGCTGTAATCCGCCGCCCAAGCAAATAATACGACTCGACGCCGGGGCCCAAATGCCTGAGCCGACCAAAGAACGCTCGAATAAGTCGCAGAAACTTCATGAGGTGCAATACGGCGTCCGCTGATCGACGGCCAATTACTTGAGTATCGGATGGCCGTACGGGTGGCCGTCGAGGATTCGGAGAGGTCGTCCGGGAGAATATCGTCATTAGCGGAGCTTTGATCCTCCCATTTCAAGAACGAAAACTACCTCGTTGGATTGAGGCAGAAAGCGGACGTTCACGGATAAGTACATGTTGCACTCTTTGCCATTCCTTGCCGCTGTTTTCCGTCATGTTCCTGAAATCCCAGCCATCGCTCTGCCAGCCCCTAACGAATGTCCCGCGCGGCCAAGCGCAGTGGCTTTGCCGCGAGATCGAGGCGACGAAACGATCGACTCCCCCACCCCAAAGCCCACCGCTCCGCGGTGCGTACCTCGCCCAGCACCAGCGCCAGTCCCCCGAAAGAAATAAAATCCCAAACAATTTCGTTGGCTACGCGTACGTATTATGTTAGTATACAATCGATGCGGTAAAGACCACGATCCGATCAGGAGTCACCCATGCCGCCCAACATCCAGCAGTCGGTTGAACTGCACGTGCCTCATCTGAAGCATATCCTCCTTGAACAACACGACGTAATCGCCCTCCCCGACCTGCGCAGGGTTTGGATCGACCTCATAAAGGGCATCGTTAAAAACGACGGTCCACCCGGTCGGAATGCGCAACGGCTGAAGACGATTGGTCATGGCGGAACGATACCCCATTGCACGATTCACCGCCGCAACAGCATCCGAATCCGAGGCGCGTACGCCTCATCAAAGAAAAACGCCAACCGCCCCGGCAAGCAACACAGCGCCGAACCAGAGCAAGCGTCGCATCGACCGCCGGCTCGATCCGGCCAACCGTCCCGGTGGGGCCGATCCACAGTTCTCGGCCAGCAATATTCACTACGAGATGGCCGGGCGTGCGCGCGGCCTTTCCTGTGCCGGCATCGGCGCCGTGCATCTGCTGGCGCGGCAGGTCGGACTGATCGACGCCATCAACCGCGACCTGCACCTGCTGAAGGTGCATCTTCCCTATCACGAGTCGGATCATGTGCTGAACATCGCCTAC
>JBBRHH010000166.1:0-10858 GCA_038222915.1 Tepidisphaerales bacterium | reverse complement strand
CCTCTCAAGATCGACATACGAGAACAGCGATCCTGAGCGTTCGTCCGTGCCGCGCATCCCAACAAGACCTCGACGCTTTCCTCCGTCAGAGAATCACCAATCGCGCGTTTCTGCTATGAGTTTTTCAACAGCCTGCTAGGGCAGCCGGCGGACTGTTTTGCTTCCGTGACTTCCGGAAGCCAGCACAGAAGCCAACTCCGGATAGGATCGTCAAGCCCAGTTAGTTTTAGCGGGGCAGATCCAGCGGTAGAACTAATCTCGAATCTCCCTAAGTTAAGAGCATGCAGTATCGTTTAATACTGTGGCATGATGAAGAGGTTGGAAAAGCAAATAAAATCAAGCAAAGAGTCGGACATTCGTCATAAGTTGCATTATGAGAAATTGTTAGGCAACGCTGATTTAATCAGAAGATGTCACAAGTGTCCGCCAGCGCTGGAGACTGCTTTGCCCGCTGGGATCGTAATCCCAGTGCCGGGCCGACAGGAATCAGGAAAACACTGATACAAGTATACCCGCTCGCCCCATGCTCACCTCCGTCCTGCCGGGTGTGAACGTTCAAGGGGAGAAAGGCCCCGGGATCTGATTGCTTGCCAATGCGCAACGGGCTAACCTAAGGACGTGAAAAACAGGAAGGTTCCTTGGCTTAAGGGCGCGGGGGCAACGCTTTGCGTTGCCCTTCTGTTTGTTTTCACGCAAGCCTCTGTCGCCAGTTCGGTGGGCGAAGTCGAGCATCTGGTTGTCGGACATGCGCATCACCAGCACATGATGTTCAGTGACATCACCCTGGACTTCCACAACACGGATGGTGACCACCACGGCCATGATCAGGGCGACCACGATGGTGACCATGACTCCGGACAACCGGAGCATCACCATCATCACGGTGATTTGGGCTCAAGCGTGTTTCTGTCAGGTATTGTTGGCCCTTATTTGCTTCCAGATTCGCGTGATATCCGGGAATCCATGTTATTGCGGTTTAACTTGACCACTCGGCATTCCATGTTGGAGCGTCCACCCAAGCTCACAGCAACTCGCGTCTGAGCCGCCCTCGATAGGGCGGAATATCCCCGCTCGTCTGTGAGGCTTCAACATGACTGTTTGCACTTCTGTGCGCGCGCAAGCGCGCCGTTTCATCTTGCCGTTGTCTCTCGGGAGGAAATCATGATCTCCCAAACCCATCTGCGCTGGCCTGCTATGGCTATCGGCGCGTTGCTTGCGGCTGGCGCGGGCTTCGGTATCGCCCGATGGACCGCGCCCACCCCGCCTCCGCCGCCCGCCGCCACTGCATCTTCCGGGCCTGCCGCCTTGAAGCTGGGCGTAAAAGAGATTGCAGCGGCTGGGATTGTTGTCGAGCCGGTCGCCAACGGAAATCTCAGCGCGGAAATCCTCGCACCAGCTCTTACCACGGCCCAGCCCAGTGGTTTGGCCTCCCTTACCGCGCATGCCGAGGGCACGATCTCCCGTTTATACAAACGGCTGGGCGATCCAGTCCGAGCTGGAGAGACCCTGGCAGAGGTGGACAGCAAAGACGCGGCCCAGATTGCATCCGACCGCGCCAGTGCGAACGCCAGAGCAGTCTTGGCACGGCGGGTTGCGGAGCAGGAAGAGGCTCTTTTCCAGCAGGGTGCGACCTCGAAGCGATCCATGGAAACAGCACAGGCAGGTTTGGCTGCGGCAGAGGCTGATGCCGGCCGTGCCAGGAATGCGGCCACCACGGCCAACCTGGCCGCCAACGGTCATTCGGTGGCGGTGATCAGTCCTTTGTCTGGCCGTATTACAGCCCAATCCGCGGCGCTGGGTGCCTTTGTTGGAACGACGACGGAGCTGTTCCGTGTTTCCGATCCGCGTTTCATGCAGGTGGAGGCGCAACTGACCGCCACCGATGCTGCGCGGGTGCGCGCGGGCGACAATACTTCCTTGATGTTGCCCGATGGCACGATGGCCAAGGCCGTGGTGCGCTCTATCGCGCCCGCGCTTGACCCGCTAACCCGAACCCAGACCGTCGTTCTGACCATCCCCGACGGCCTGGCCCTGGCACCCGGCGAAACCCTGCAGGTCCGCATCATGCCTCACGGCACCGCCACCAACACGATCGTCATTCCTGAAGATGCCGTGCAGAGTCTTGACGGTAGAGATGCGGTATTCCTGCGTACCGAAAACGGCTTTATCGTGCGGCATATTTCGGTGGGGTCGCGCGGGGCGGGTCAAGCCTCGATCATCGCTGGCCTAAAGCCCGGCGAGCGTATCGCCACGCGCAACGCCTTCCTGCTCAAAGCTGAACTCGGCAAAGGTGGGGAGGACGAGGAATGATTGCCAACATCATAGCCTTCTCCGTCCGCGCGCGCTGGATCATCGTCGCCCTGATCGTTGTACTTGCTGGCATTGGGGTGTGGCAGGCGATCCTCCTGCCCATCGATGTCACCCCGGACATCACCAACAAACAGGTACAGATCAATACTGTGGTGCCGACACTCACGCCGGTGGAAGTAGAAAAACGAGTCACATATCCAATCGAGACGGCGCTCTCTGGCTTGGAGGGCGTTGAAAGCACACGCTCTTTCTCTCGCAATGGCTTTTCACAGGTCACGGCCGTCTTTAAGGAAAGCGCCGACCTCTATTTTATGCGCCAAAGAGTGCTGGAGCGGCTGGAACAAGCGCGACCCAATTTGCCCGATGGTGCCGACCCGCAAATGGGTCCGGTTTCCACCGGGCTCGGCGAGGTTTTTCACTATAGCATCGAGTTCGAGAATCCCGATGGCAAAGGCGCCACGGTTCGCGATGGCCAACCCGGCTGGCAACGCGATCACAGCTTCATCACCGACAATGGAGACAGGTTGTCCGACCACGTCGCGCAGATGGCCTATCTGCGGACAGTGCAGGACTGGATCGTACGTCCTCAGCTTCGCACCGTCCCAGGCGTAGCTGACGTGGATAGCCTTGGCGGTTATGTAAAGCAGTATGTGGTGGAACCCGATCCTACCAAGCTGGCATCATTCGGGGTTTCTTATGCGGACATCGCAGATGCCCTGCAAAAGGCCAATCTCTCGGTGGGCGCGGATTTTATCCAAAGATCTGGCGCATCGTATTTGGTACGGGCCGTTGCCCGGCTGCATGGCGCGGATGTTATCGCCCGCGCCGTTGTGGCCAGCCGCAACGGCGTACCCGTGGCCGTGCGCGACCTGGCAACCGTCAAAATAGGTGGAGAACTGCGCCGCGGCGCAGCCAGCCGCAATGGCTATGAGACCGTAGTGGGTAGCGCGCTGATGCTAGTCGGCGCCAACAGCCGCATCGTGGCTAAGGGCGTGGGCGAAAAGCTGAAGGAAATCAGCCAGACCCTCCCCGCTGGTATCGTGGCTGTGCCCACGCTAGATCGTTCCCAGTTGGTGGTCGCCACCATATACACGGTAGGCCGCAATCTCGCGGAAGGCGCCCTGTTGGTGATCGCCATACTGTTCTTCATCTTGGGCAACTGGCGGGCGGCCCTAATCGCCACCTTGGTAATTCCTCTGTCCATGCTGATGAGCGCGATCGGCATGAACGTGCTCAATATCTCTGGAAACCTAATGAGCCTAGGAGCATTGGATTTCGGGCTGATCATCGATGGCGCTGTCATTATCGTGGAAAACAATCTGCGACGGCACGCCGAGCGCCAGGCGCATGAAGGCCGCCAACTCACCAAGGAGGAGCGCCTGGAAGAAGTGGTTCAGTCGTCGCAAGAAATGGTGCGACCGACCGTCTATGGCCAGGCCATCATTTTCCTGGTGTTTCTGCCCTGCCTGACCTTTCAAGGGGTAGAAGGCAAGATGTTCTCGCCCATGGTTATCACCCTAATGCTGGCCTTGGCATCGGCCTTTGCGCTGTCCCTCACTTTCGTCCCGGCCATGGTGGCGCTCCTGCTGAGCGGTCATGTGAATGAGGAGGAGGTCAAGTTCATCCGCAAGGCCAAGGAACTTTACGAGCCTTGGCTGCATCGGGCGATTGCGAGACCCTGGCCGTTTATCGGCACTGCAGTGGGCGTTTTCGTCCTTGCACTGCTGGTCTTCCTGACGATCGGACGAGAGTTCATGCCAACCCTGGATGAACAGAACTTGAATCTTTCGTCGGTTCGCATCCCCTCGACCTCCATCGACCAGTCCCTCGCAATCGACCTGCCGCTGGAGCGCAACGTGCTATCTCTGCCAGAGGTCAAGACGGTCTATTCTAAGGCCGGCACTGCCAGTCTAGCGGCCGACCCAATGCCGCCCAACGCCTCGGACAATTACATTATTCTCAAGCCCAAGGATGAATGGCCCGCTGGCGTCACAACCAAAGACCAGGTTATCGACCGCATCCGCGCGAAGACGGAGCACATGATCGGCAACAATTACGATGTGACCCAGCCTATCGAGATGCGGTTTAACGAACTGATCGGCGGCGTTCGTAGCGACGTTGCGGTGAAACTTTATGGAGAAAACCTGACGCAATTGAACGTGACGGCACAGCGCATTGCGGCCGTGTTGCAAAAGGTGCCCGGAGCCGCCGATGTGCGTGTGGCCCAGACGCGTGGATTTCCAACTTTCGACATCCGTTTCGACCGTGATGCCATCAGTCGCTATGGGCTCACCATGAAGGATGTCGCGGACACTGTTTCCATCGCTCTAGGCGGGCGGGAAGCGGGTCAGATTTTCGAAGGTGATAGGCGCTTCGACGTGGTGGTACGGCTGCCCTCCGCGCAACGCAGTGACATGGACGCTCTAGGCGCCATTCCGGTCATGTTGCCCAGCCCGGCCTTTTTGCCGGGGATCGAAGGCACACCGCAGATGTCCGTACCATTGCGCCGCTTGGTTAATTTCCGCTTCTCGGAAGGCCTCAACGAAGTCAGCCGGGACAATGGCCGCCGCCGCATCTATGTCGAGGCCAATGTGAAGGGCAATGACTTGGGCTCCTTTGTCTCCGAGGCGCAGAAACGCATTGGAAAGGAAGTCAAACTCCCAGCGGGCATGACCATCGAATGGGGCGGCCAATACCAAAACCTGCAGGCCGCAACCGCCCGCCTCGTTATCCTCGTGCCGATCTGTCTGGTGATGATTTTCGCCATACTATACATGGCGTTGGGAAATGCGGCCCTTGCCGGCTTGGTATTTACCGCAGTCCCCATGGCGCTGGCCGGCGGCGTATTTGCCATCGCCTTGCGGGGCATTCCCTTCTCGGTTTCCACAGCAGTGGGCTTTATTGCCGTCTCAGGGGTGGCCGTGTTGAACGGCCTTGTGTTGATATCTGCTATACGTAGGCGTGAAGACCTGGGTCACGATTTGGATAGCTCCATCGTGGAAGGCGCATTGGAACGCGTGCGTCCGGTGCTGATGACGGCACTAGTGGCATCTTTGGGCTTCGTGCCCATGGCAATTGCGACCGGCACGGGGGCGGAAGTGCAACGGCCCCTTGCAACCGTCGTGATCGGGGGACTGATTACCTCCACCGCTCTGACACTCTTCGTTTTACCGGCGATTTGCCACCTCGTAATGCGAGTTCGGCGCCGGGGTTTAACCGGCGAAAAGTCCTAAGTCCTCGCCACGTCGGCGCCAGGGTCGGATGTACTTTGATAACCGCGCAATAGCCGTCTCTACCACCATCTATTGATGGCTTGTAATGCCACAATCGCTCGGGGCAGAAAAATAAGCTGGTTAAGAAGTTGCTTGTTGTCGTTTGAGGGCAACAAGAAATTAAGAGAGACGAAAAGATGCTTGGATTTCTGCCAAAGTCATGGGCTGAGCTGCTCACGCGCGAACGCTGGGTTGAGATTGCCCGCATTGTACTTTGCGGTCTTCTAATTTTCGTCTACTCGCGGGGACTGGTGCCCATCTATGTCCTCTGGGTAACCATCGCGATCGGCCTCTACCCGTTGGTCAAGACGGGAACGCGCGATCTCTTACACGAGCGCAAAATTGGCACGGAAATCTTCGTGACCATCGCGACGCTTATCGCTGTCTTTGGTGGCGAAGCAATCGCGGGCGCGGTTTTGATGGTCATCATCCTGATTGCGGAATTCATTGCGGACTTCAACACGGATCGTGCGCGCGCATCAATTCGCGGACTGATAGGCACCGTCCCGCAAACAGCCACGAAGCGTGAAGGAGCAAAGGAGCAGACTGTTCAAATTTCTTCCCTGGAAGTGGGCGATGTTATATTGGTGCGCGCGGGCGAACGCGTGCCCGTCGATGGCTCCGTGATCGCAGGCAGTGGCGCCGTTAATGAAGCCCCTATCACTGGGGAGAGCACGCCAAGCGAAAAAGATGTGGGTACTCCGGTGTTTGCAGGCACGATTCTTGAGTCGGGCGCGTTGGATATACGCGCGGATAAGATCGGCGCGGATACCACTTTCGCTCGCATCATAAAGCTGGTCGAGCACGCCGAAGAGTCCCAAGCTCCTGTTCAGAAGCTAGCGGACCGCGTTGCAACAATTCTGATCCCCGCAGTGTTCATATTTTTGGCGCTCGTATTCTATTTTACGCGGGACATCAGGCTTATTGTTACCTTGCTGATATTCACCTCTCCCGCAGAGTTGGGTCTGGCTACGCCGATGGTGATGATCGCTGCCATCGCGCGCGCTGCACGCAGCGGCATTCTGGTCAAAGGCGGCATATTTCTTGAAACTCTCGCCAAGGCCGATGTCATTGTTTTTGACAAGACTGGTACTTTGACGGTGGGGAAGCCCGCGGTAGAAAGCATCAAGTTGTTGAGCCAGGCCTTCTCCGAAACCGAGATTCTTGGACTGGCAGCAGCGGCGGACCGCCGCTCAGGCCACCCTCTGGCATCTGCGGTTGTCTCCTATGCGCAAGCAAAAGATATTGAAGTCACAGAGCCGACAGATTTTTCTATTTTGCAGGGCCGTGGTGTACGCGCGATTGTTGAAGGCAAGGTGGTGCTCATCGGTAATCGGGCTCATATGTTCGAGCAATCGGTCACAACGCCTCCTTCTGAAAGTGACCATGGTAGAACCGAACTATTTGTCGCGATCGATGGAGATATTGCGGCGGTTCTACTTGTTGCGGACCAAGTCCGGCCAGGCGCGAAGGATGCAATCGCACGGTTAAAGGCAGCCGGCATAAAGCGGGTTATCATGCTTACAGGTGACAATGCGGCTACGGCCAATGTAATAGCCGGAGAGACAGGTATAACTGAGATATTTGCGGATCTTCTGCCGGAAGCGAAGCTTACGGCTATTCGCGATCTTCAAAGCCAAGGACATAAAGTTGTTATGGTCGGCGATGGCGTAAATGACGCTCCTGCCCTGGCGCAAGCCGATGTCGGGATAGCGATGGGTGCTGAGGGTACTCAAGCGGCAATGGAAGCTGCGGACATTGCCTTGATGACTAGCGATTTATCAAAAATTGTAACGGCCAGGGCTATTGCGAAAACTGCGTACCGGACAATTCAGCAAAACCTTTTTGTTGGTGTGGGTGTCGTTCATGTGATTGGGATCGCAGCGGGTCTAATGAGGCTTATCGGCCCTATCCAAGCGGCAATAATTCACCTCGGACCGGATATTTTGGTTTTCGTTAATTCGGTAAAGCTGCTTAAGATTCGAATATCTGAGGGGCGCTAAAATGTGGCGAGCCATCGCCCTGAAACGGCCATCTGGTAAGGGCGTTGTTAGGAGCGCCGCCTTAAGGACTGTGAACAATGAGCGCGAGCAGAAATCTGTGGCTTACAAGCCTCCGGTTTGGAACCGCCTTCTGAAGCTAGGAGTGGCGACGTCGATCATACTTGCCGTGTCCAGTCCAGCGCATGCCAGCGACGTCGCGCTTACCTTTGACGACGTACCGGTGTTTGGTCGGTTTGTCCCGGCCGCCGTGGGCGCCGAGATCACGATGAGGCTCCTCACTGGCCTTAAGCGGCATCATTGGCCAGCCACAGGCTTCGTTAACGAGATTCAACTCGAAGCAGCGGACAAGCCAGCGCGCATTGCGCTGCTTTCTATGTGGCTCGACGCCGGTATGGACCTGGGGAACCACAGCTATTCCCATCTTTCCCTGACCAACACGCCAGTCGAGACCTATATCGCCGATGTCGCGCGCGGGGAGACTGTGACCCAATCGTTGCTCGGGGCGCGGGGCCGTACTGAACACTGGTACCGCCATCCATACTTGGAGACTGGCACAACGATAGAGATTCGGCGCAAGTTCGAAGGCTGGCTGTCCGAGCATGGTTATCGGGTTGCGCCCGTCACCGTGGAGAATTCGGATTGGGCGTTTGCCGGTCCATACGACGATGCACTCGCGCGCGATGATAAGGCCACCGCCAGACACATCCAACAGGAATATCTAGAATATACGAGCCAGATCACGTCGTGGTACCAGGCCGCTGCTCTTGATCTTCTCGGACGGGGGCCGGCGTTTGTCTTCCTGTTGCATGCGAGCCGACTGAACGCTGACAGTATCGATGCGCTAGCCGTGATCTTCCACCGCCAAGGTCTTCACCCGATCACACTCGATCAGACGATCATCGACCCAGCCTATCAGATTGCGGATGATTATGCCGGACCAAATGGCGACCAATGGCTTACCCGCTGGGCGCTGACGCTGCACAAAGCTCTTCCCTATGGTAAGCGTCCGGTTCTGCCGGCGGACATATTGGCGCCCGCATCCAAGCCGCAGCTAGCGCCCGCAACAGTTCTGCCAGTCCTGCCCTAATCAATTGCGCGCGCGCCGAGCGTGCCATTAGCCGCCATGCGAAGCTCCAACCATGCGGAAACGGGAACGCAGCGAACAGCCATAGTAATATCAAGCGGAAGCCAAGCCGAGGGCTAGTGCTTTTGAAGTTAAGATGAAAGCTGCCCGCCTGTCCTCCGAGGAAAGATTCAGGAAATCGCGGAAAGTTGGCGCGACCTTGCCAAGCAGCCCGGGCGCAGCCCGCGACATAACTCGCATTATGGGAAAATCGGCGATCGTCGACTTTAAGACTCGGACCTACCAAGTCACTGCAATCGGCGCTCGCGCCGACTGGACTTCCAGGGCATCAAATATGTCATTATCGACGATGTTTATCACCGAATTGAAATCGTCGGATCCGCCAACGGAAATCACGGGCAGCAACAGTTCGGATGGCAAAAAATGCTGACCCTGATCGTAGTGCCGCTCCCCGAGCGATAAATACGTCGGTATAGCTCCAGAGCCATTTTGCGATGAAAGAATTTCCACTTGTAATGCGTACTCGGCATCACCGAGTCCGACAAGGCTGCGATGAGCAGAAATCGATTTTAAGACATTTGCTACGCCGCCCAGCAGCCAACCATGGTAAATGACGGACCGATCCTTCGACACTTCGGCGAACTCACCGTTGGTGGAGAATGAAAGGTCGATTATTCCTGTCTGAAAATGTTGAATCCTGAATTTGCCTGACGTCGTCGTGGCGTCACCTTGCACGCCTCTTAGGATGGGCCGCTCAGACCAGTTGCCACCGACAAGAGTTAGGGGTGTTCTTTGCTGCCCCACCGTGGCATCGAACGATTTCAACACGAAATGAGGTATTCCTGATCGCGGGTTGTACAGCCGGCCCGGGTCCGGAAGCCGGTCTAAAGGAATGGCTGTTACACGAAATGCAATTGGGGCTGAGCCCCGCCACGTTCGGAATTTCGAGCGAAAAGCGGCAAACGCTTCATCCAGGTCTTCCGTTCGACGAAAGGAAGCAACCGACATCTCTTGTATCTCCCTCATCGTCATTTTCATATTGCTCGCGCCTCGCCTCACAAACGCATCGCGAGTCGTGGAAACGCGGTGAGGTGCGAGTCGGGACGCGCTAACCTTGAACACGATCACGCCAGATTGTCCTTCGGTCTCTACCGGCTGGACCATTAAGCTTGCTATAGGAGGGTCAACGCAGGACCGGGCTTGATCCTCAAACCGTCGCGCAAGGTCGCGGATCTCGCGTTGCTCATGTATGGCCGACGCCCGTGGCGGCTTCTCGGTGGTTTCATCTATTCCAAGGATCAAGTAGCCGCCATCCGCGTTGGCCATCCCAACAATTTCCGCAAGAATTTCATTTCTCGCGTACTCGCCAACCTCGCCTCTTCCCTGATCCCAAGGATCGACACCGCCGGATTTGCTAGGAAGTGAACGTTTATATTCCAGCGTGTAGCTTTCCGGCCAACCTGCGGCTATTAGGGCTGTTACGTCGGCCGCATCCAATGTGTTCAGCGGTTTTGAGAAAAAATCGATCATGTAAACGAGGCTCCGGCTATCTTAGCTAACGGACTGAACGCCAGACCCGACGCAGCCAAATCATTTCGCATTCTGTCGCAGAAAATCGAACTTTTCTTTTAATTCCTTTAATAATGCTGCATCGCCGGAGTTGTCTCGGGGCGGCCTTGGCGCATTCGCCCCATTTCGCCATCCTTGAAAGCGACTGTCGAAAATCCTATTGACGGCATTATCCAAGTGAGCAGGCGGATAGTCGGCGTAGCTCATGGAGCCCAGCTTCTTCTCCTGTTCAGAGAGCGTATCATAGTAGTCGGCCATCTCGCGTAGAGCGGACTTTAACTCGAGCCCAGCGACGAAATGTTGGTTGGGATGAGCAAAAACTGGAAACAGAGTTGCATGCAGCTTATCAGCGCTCGCGAACACTTGGGTAAACGGGAGGTATTTAAAATATTCGATGTCTATTCGATTTGTCGAACGCGTGCCGATCAAGGAAGCCCGCAAAGCAAACATAAATACCGCTTCGAGCCGCGCTATAAAGCTAGGGAACCTCTGAATAAATTGGCGTTTGAATGATCTGTGGGCGCTGAGTGGCGATTTTGAGGATACGAGTGTCCGGTCTTTGGATTGATTGGCGTTTTTTTGCTGCTATGGCTGCCTGCGGTTGTTGCCTTGGCATCAAG
>JBBRHH010000165.1:0-10862 GCA_038222915.1 Tepidisphaerales bacterium | reverse complement strand
GTGACGGCGAAGGAGCCTTTGATGTCGAGCTGGGCATTGGGGCCGAAGACGACGCCGTGGGGGTTGATGAGAAGGAAGGTTGCGCCGGGGATGGTGCAGGAGAGCGTGCCATCGATGCTGCTGGCCTGTGGGCCGGTTACGCGGGCGATGACATTGCGGACGGAGGCTGGGCCGGTGAAGCGGGCGATTTCGCCGCTGGCGAGGTCGAACTGGGTGAAGCTGTGGAAGAGATTTGCGCCTCGGCGGGCACCGTCGGCCCCGTGGATGACGTAGGTGTTGGCGGATTTTGTTACAGCGCCGGCGGTGCCGACGGTGCCGTCGCGGATGACCTGGGCGGGGGCGTTGGAGATGAGCAGGCCGACGGCCACCGCGAGGGCTGCCCACGACCTGCGTCGGTGTTGTCGCGTTGCGGTCATGCAGGTCGAGCATAACCGATGATTGCGGACGACGGCGCGCCTGACATTTGCAAATACACTGGGTGAGAAAGTGTTGTGTCAATCGCACGGTCTAATCTCGGACAGATTGCAACCTCGTCATTCAGGGAAGCCAAGGGACGGAGGCGCGAGTATTTTCAGGCTTTTTCACACGATTTTTTGTGAGCGGGCGGCTTGAAGTGCGCGTTGGAATTTGGCAAAGTGCGTTTCTCCCGGAGGGCTTTCGTGGTGTGGGCTTTTTTGGACGAGGGTTACATGTTGCATCGGCACCTGCGCGCACGGTCGGTTCTGGCGGAAGTTCTTGAAGGTCGGCAACTTTTAGCGGCCAATGGGCTGCAGGCGACCTACTACGATAATCTCGGGTTTGCTGGGGCTTCGGTTTCACGCGTTGATTCCGGGGTGAATCTTTCTTTGAACAATCAATCGCCGGCGGCCGGGATTGCGCCGACTACGTTTTCGGTGCGGTGGAGTGGGAAGATTACGCCGGCGTTTTCCGAGACTTACACGTTTTATGTGACGGCCGATGATGGCGCGCGGCTGTATGTGAATGGGAAGACGCTGGTGGATGACTGGTCGGACCATGCAGCCCGGGAGAAGAGCGGGACGATTGCGCTGGTGGCCGGGAAGACGTATGACATTGGGATGGATTATTACCAGAACACGGGCGGGGCGACGGCGCAGCTGCGATGGAGCAGCGCTTCGACGCCGAAGCAGATTGTTCCGGCCAGTGCGCTGACGGTGCCGACGGGCGGTGCGTTCAATGGGGTGGTGACGAACATTGCCGCGTCGGGGACGACGACACTGGAGGCCGAGAATTTTAATGATGGCGGGGAGGGCGTGGGGTATCACGATCTGGACATTGCGAACCAGAGTCTGGCGTATCGGAACACGGGCGTGGATATCGGGCCATCGACGGATTCGGCCGACCCGGGGTTTGGGGTGGGTTATGTGAAGGCCGGGGAGTGGCTGAAATACAGTGTGAATGTGGTGACGCAGCAGGCGTACAACGTGGGATTTCGGATTGCGTCAGCGGGATTGGGCGGGGATTTTCATTTGACGGTGGATGATGCGCCGGCGACGGGGTCGGTGTTTGTGGTGAATACGGCCGGGTGGCAGACCTGGCAGACGGTGCTTGTGAGTGGCGTGAATCTGCCGGCCGGTCAGCATGTGCTGAAGCTGGTGTTTGATCACAATGGATCGACGGGGTTTGTGGGGAATTTGAATGGGATGACGTTTACGCCGGCGGGCGTTTCGCCGCCGGTGGTTCCACCGCCCGTGTCGCCGCCGCCGGTTGTTCCACCTTCGCCTCCGGTGGTGCCGCCGTCTCCGCCTGTGGTTCCGCCCTCACCTCCTGTGGTACCTCCGTCTCCGCCGGTGGTGCCGCCTTCGCCGCCTACGGTTTCCACGCCGTTTGGCGGGACTGCGCCGGTGGTTTCGACCACCGCGACGACTACGATACAGGCGGAGAATTTTGATGATGGTGGGGAGGGTGTTGCTTATCACGACACCGACGTGGCAAATCTAAGCGGGGCGTATCGGTCGACGGGCGTGGATATTGAGGCGTCCAGCGATACGGGCGGCGGGTATGACTTGAGCTATGTGAGGGCCGGGGAGTTTGTGAATTACACAGTGAATGTGCCGGCCGACGGGACGTACACGATGAACTTCCGGGTGGCGTCGCCGGGGGCGGGCGGGACGTTCCGGGCGCTGGTGGGGACGACGAGTTTGACGGGTGAAATATCGATTCCGAATACGGGCGGTTGGCAGACCTGGACGACGGTGAGCAAGACGGGTGTGAAGTTGTCGGCCGGGACGTATCCGATCTGGTTGAAGTTTGATACGAACGCGACGACGGGATCGGCGGGGAACATCAACTATTTCTCGCTGACGCCCCAGGCCGCTGCGCCTTCCGCGCAGCCGGACGTGCAGGTGCGGAACCGGTTTGATACGGCCTTTACCGGCGGCAACATCATCAACTCGACGGCGTCGGGTCAGACGGTGGGAACTACGTCGAATTTTTATGGGGTGATTTATCCGCTGCAGGTGCGGAACACGGGGACGTTTGCGGATACGTTCAAGGTCAGCGCTTCGCCGAGCGTGACGGGGTATGACCTGTTTTATTATGACGCGTCGGGCGGCGGGAACGACATCAGCGCTGCGGTGAAGGCCGGGACGTATACGACGCCGGTTTTGCAGCCGGGGGTGACGTGGACGTTCAGGGCGGAGGCCGCGCCGAATGCGTATGCGTTGGGCGGTTCGGTGAACCATACGCTGATCACCGCGGCATCTGTGGGCGATGCAAGCAAGTCGGATACGGTGGGGATCAACACGACGGCGCAGTCGTTTGCGAAGGCGCAGATCCGGCGGCGGAATTTTGATGCGGGCGGGGCCTATCTGATGGACATTGAGAATGAGGGTGACATCGCGGATCACTTCAAATTGACTGCGCCGGCGGCCGACGGCGGGTTTACGGCGCATTATTTTGATGCGTATACAGGCGGGAACGACATCACGGCACAGGTGACTTCGGGTGGCTTTACGACGGCGTCGATTGCGCCGCTGGATTCGCAGCAGATTCGAGTGGAACTGACGCCGGGCACGACGGCGAAGCCGAGTGTGACGCTGACGGCGACGAGTGTGGCGGATACAGCGCAGTTTGATGCATCGGCGATCACTGATGAAGCTGCGCCCGGGCCACAACCGACGCAATTTCAGATTGGGGTGTATTACGAGCCGGCGAGCACCTTCAATACGTGGAAATCGCGCGGGATTAATTCGCTACAAGGTTTCCCGGACCAGAGCGGGACAGTGACGCTGGCGTCGTGGGAGGCGGCGGCGAAGGCCGCGGGGTTGAATTATATTCGCACGCCCAGCGCTAATCCTGCGGATGATTTGAATGA
This sequence comes from Tepidisphaerales bacterium, assembly GCA_038222915.1. GTDB lineage: Bacteria > Planctomycetota > Phycisphaerae > Tepidisphaerales > Tepidisphaeraceae > JBBRHH01. The sequence continues at coordinate 7,528 of JBBRHH010000165.1, read as the reverse complement.
TCCGAATCTTATTGGATGGATGTTCAATGATGAGCCGGATCGGACGGGCACGCCGCCTTCGCAGTTCGCGGCCGACTATGCGACGCTGAAGGGAATTGCCCCGAACATGCCGATCTTTACGAATTTCTCGGGCAGCACTGTGATCGGGCTGACTGGAAGCGTGACGACGGCGACGTATGCGGCGTATGCGCAGTCGATGGATTGGATCAGCAATGATCTCTATCCGCAGACGGGTTTTCGACGGCCCAATGCGTTGATGGATCCGGGGCGCGCCTTGGACCGGCTGGAGAATATTTCCGGCGGCAAGCCACAGTTTTCGATGCTGGAGAGCAGTCCGCAGAATTTCAGCACGCCGGGCAATACGCCGGGCGCGAGTCCGGGGCAGTTCCGCGCGGAAGTTTGGGATTCGGTGATCCATGGGTCGCGGGGCATTTATTATTTCCCGTATCAGTTCAAGCCGAATTTCATTTTCGACGCGACGCCTGCGGATGTGGCGGCGGAGATGACCAAGCAGGATGCGCGGCTGACGGATTTGAGTTCGGCGCTGCTTAGCCCGATCGATCCGCCGACGCTGACGGCGACGGCCGCCCAGCCGCTGGAGGTTTCGTGGCGGTCGTTCGGCGGGAAGGATTATTTTATTGTGCTGAATCAGTCGGATAAGACGGTGAGCAATCAGAGTATCAAGCTGACGGGGATCGCGGCAGGGGCGAATAGCGCGGAGGTGCGCGGGGAGTCGCGGAACGTGGCGGTGGCAGGGGATACGATTACTGATAATTTTGCGCCGTATGAGGCGCATGTGTATGTGATTCCGCAGGCTGGATGATGTAAGTCGGGCGACGACAAGCTTCGCCCCTACATTTTTGGCACAAGCCGCTATATCATCCGCGACTTATGCCCAAGATTACGGTTGACGGCAAGATTATTGAATGCAAGGACCGGCAGATGATCCTCCAGGCGTGCCTGGACAATAAGATCACCCTGCCGCAGTACTGCTATCACCCCGGCCTTTCCATTCCGGCCTCGTGCCGGATTTGCCTCGTGGAAGTGGAGGGGATTCCGAAGCTGGTGCCTTCGTGCCAGACGCCGGTGCGCGATGGGATGACGGTGCACACCAAGACCAGCAAAGTGGTGAACAACCAGAAGCAGGTGATGGAATACCTGCTGGTGAACCATCCGCTGGATTGCCCGGTGTGCGATCAGGCCGGCGAATGTTATTTGCAGGACTACTCGTATGAGTATGGCCGAAGCGAATCTCGGTTTGAGGAGGACAAGGAGAAGAAGCCGAAGAAGGATCTTGGGCTGAACGTGCTGCTGTACAACGACCGCTGCATCATGTGCACGCGGTGTGTGCGGTTTACGCGGGAAGTGTCGGGCGAAAGCTCGCTCTGCGTGGTGGGGCGCGGGCATAAGGAGCAGATTGATATTGCGCCGGGCAAGCCACTGGACAATAAGTTGTCGGGCAACGTGGTGGATCTGTGTCCGGTGGGGGCGCTCTTGGACAAGGACTTTTTGTTTAAGCAGCGCGTATGGCTGTTGAAGCAGGCGGTTTCGATCAGTCCAGCGGATTCTGGCGGGGAGAATATTTACCTGGAATACAACGAAGGCGTGATTTACCGCGTGAAGCCGCGGTTCAATGCCAATGTGAATACGTGGTGGATCAGCGACGATACGCGCTATACATACAAGGCCGTGCATGACAAGAAGCGGCTGACCAAGCCGATGCGGTTGCAATATGGATCGCAGGTGGAGACGGGTTGGCAGACGGCGCTGGAGCAGGCCGTGACGGGGCTGAAGGCGATTGTCGCGGAGAAGGGGCCGGGGCATGTCTATGCGATGCTGTCGCCGATGATGGCGTGTGAAGAGGCTTGGCTGCTGGGCACGTGGATTCGGTCGATCGATCCGCAGGCGGCGCTGGTGATGGGACCGGTGCCGACGGCGGCGCAGGATGATGTGTTCAAGAGCAGCGTGACCGGGAAGCAGACGTTTGTGATCAAGGCCGAGAAGGTGCCGAATTCGGCTGGGATTCGGCGCGTGATGGAGATGCTGGGCGGGACGACGGCAACGTATGACGAGTTTGTGGCCGGTGATCGGGCGGAGTTGAAGAATCTGACTGGCGGTTGGATTGTGGGCGGGTACTTGTCGAACTGGCTTGGGAAAGAGCAGCCGGCGCAGTTCAAGAAGGGGCTGCGAATCCTGCAGGATATTCTGGCGACTTCGCTGAGCGCAGTGGCGGATATTTTGTTGCCGGCGGCGGCGTGGGCCGAAAAAGATGGATGCTGGGAGAATTATCAGGGAACGGTGCAGGCGTTCACGGCGGCGGTGCCGCCAGTGGAAGGCGCGCGGCGCGAGGGTGATATTTACATGCACCTGCTGGGACGGACGGGTTTGTACAACGCCGAGACGATTCGCGGCGAGATGGGCGGGGTGTTTGCTGAGGTGACGATTCCGTCGGTGGATGCTGAAGAGCCTGCGATGGCGTTTGTGGAGTTGTAATCATGGCCGAAATTGCCGATTTTGTCTGGAATTTTATCTGCCAACATCCGTGGATTTTTCTTGCGCTGGCTTTTCATGGCGCGGTGACGGGTGGGGTGGCTTATCTCATTCTGCTCGAGCGGAAAACCGCTTCGTGGGTGCAGGACCGGATTGGTCCGAATCGCGTTGGGCCGATGGGGCTGCTGCAGCCGATCGCGGACGGCATCAAGTTTATCCTGAAGGAAGATTACCGGCCCAAAGGCGTGGACCGCGTGCTGTTTTCGGTTGCGCCGATGGCGATGATCGTGGTCATTATCGTTTCGATCGCGGTCATTCCGTTTGGCGGCGAGCACCAGGTGACGCGGACGGTGGATGTGACCGGGAAGGTCGACCCGGTAGCGGCCGCGATTGATCAGACGGTGCCGGTGAATGGGAATGTGGTGCGGGACGAACTGGGCCGGCCGCTGGTTACGGTGAAGAAGAGCCCGACGGCGCGGCAGGCCAAGACTCTGGCGACGATCACCTATCGTTATCCGTTTCAGATTGCCAAGCTGAATATCGGGGTGCTGTTTATCATCGCGGTGCTTTCGCTGGCGGTGTATGGCGTGGTGCTGGGCGGTTGGGCGAGCAACAACAAGTATTCGTTCCTGGGTGGCCTGCGTGCGACCGCGCAGATGATCTCGTATGAAATTCCGATGGGACTGACGTTGCTGGCGATTGTGCTGATGTTTGGAACTCTGGACCTTGGCGAGATCGTCGAGAAGCAGGCGCACTACTGGGGCGGGATCGTGCCGGCCTGGAATGTGTTTGCCCAGCCGATCACGTTTTTGCTTTTTCTGACCTGCATTCATGCGGAGGCGAACCGGGCTCCGTTTGATATGGCGGAGGCCGAGCAGGAACTGGTGGGCGGGTATCACACCGAATACAGCGCGATGCGATTCGCCCTGTTTTTCCTGGCGGAATATGCCGGGATGATTACCACCAGCGCGGTGTGCGTGGCGCTGTTTTTTGGCGGGTGGCATCTGCCGTATCTGGAATGGCTGCCGTTTTTCCAGAACAGCCAAGTCGATAAACTGCATCCGGGAATTACTGACAGCTTCATTGTTTGCCTGATCCGGGCCGGCGTTTTCCTTGGGAAGACGACCGCAATCATCTTTATCTTTATGTGGGTGCGCTGGAGTCTGCCGCGATTCCGCTTTGACCAGTTGATGATGCTGGCCTGGCGGGCGCTGATTCCGTTGTCGCTGGCGCTCGTGCTGGTGACCGCCATCGTGATGTATTTCGCGGGCGAGCAATACAACATGCAGGTTGGCAGCAAGCTGGCGCTGGAGTTGCTGGCTGCGAATATTGGGTTGATCGTGCTGACGGGAATCATCAGCAAGTGGCTGCCGGCTGCGCCGCTGACGAACCGGAAGATTGCCATCCCGGGGAGCCGGTACATGAACACGCCGGTGGCGGCCGGCGCGGCTGTTTAGTTAGAACCCCGCGTATTTTGATCGCGTAGGACACACACTATGCGAGATGCAACTAGTCGATTCTTGATGCTGCGAAGTCTGTTCAATTTCGGTCTTGTGGTTATGTGGCCGGCGGTTTTGCTGGCCGCGAATACTCGGCCGTTGGTGGATCTTTCGACGCCCAAGGAGGCCGCGCTGTCGGCGATGCGGTGTTTGGAAGGCGGGACGCTGGCCGACATCAAGGCGACTGTGTTGGCCGACGACTCGATGTATGAGGAGCTGGAGGCGCGGGCGGTGGCGACCAGCGCCGGCGAGAATTGTGTAAGTGCAATCAAGACCGTTTTTGGTGCAACCGCCGCCGACGATTTTGCGATCGGGCATGGACTGGGCGACAAGCGGCGGCTGGATGCGGTGATGAACGCGTCGGCGAAGGTGAACGGAGATTCGGCCGTTCTGGATTGCGGTAACATCCCCGGCCTTAATGTAAAGCTGAAGAAGGTGGGCGGGCAATGGAAGATGGATATGACCGACGCGCAGCCGGATCCCGGATTGGCCGCGATCTATAAGGGAGCGTCGAAAGTGTGGAATGAGACGGCGCTCGACATCATCCGTGGGAAGTTTAAGAAGGTCGACGAGATCGACCCGGCGGTGAGCGCGAAGATGGACGTGGCAATGGCGGCGCTTCCGCCGACGACAGCGCCCGCGACGCGGCCGACGACGAAGCCGGCGGTTGCACCGGCGGCGATTCAACAATGAGATAATCCATGAAAGACTCCGACGTAATCGTTCTCAGTGAACCGGCCATTTCCCTGGCTGACCAGTTTTTCTTTCCTCAGGTGCTGATTGGCTTGGGGACCACCATGAAGCACATGCTGCGCGTGCTGGGTGGGAAGGACCGGGTGATTCAGTATCCCGAGGAGCGGCGCGAGGATATTCCCGTTGAAGAGGGTGGGATTCATCTGCAGACTTATCGCGGCGTGCACCGGCTGAACAAAGATGAAGAGGGGCGCGTGAAGTGCGTGGCGTGTTTTATGTGCTCGACCGCCTGTCCGGCGCGGTGCATTCATATTGAGGCCGAGGTATCGCCGTGGGCGGACCGGGAGAAGTATCCGGCCAAGTTCGACATTGATGAACTGCGCTGCATCTATTGTGGTATGTGCGAAGAGGCGTGCCCGGTGGATGCGATTGAATTGACGCATATCTACGATGTGGTGGGGCTTACGCGGCAGGAAATGATCTTTGACAAAGCCAAGCTTTTGCGGGTTTTTGATGAGACGATCAAGGATGAGCCGATGTAAGCCACGGATGATCGATTGTTCGCGGAAGACAGGTCATGGATACGACTTTGATGATGGAGCCTGCCAGTGCGCCGGCGGAGCCGGATGCCATGGAAGCGCCGGCGGCCGAGGAAATGCCCGTTGCCCCTGCGCCCGCAACGCGGCGGGTGCGGCGGATTTGGAACGTCGGGGTGGTTCTCGCCATCGTTCTGATCGGGGTGGCTCTCTGCCTTGCTGACCGGCAGTTTCTCGCGGCGGGAAACCTTCAAAACAATCTACTGATTCCCCTCTCGTGGCTGGCGATCCTTTCGGTTGGCGTCACGCTGGTCTTTATTGCGGGCGGGGTTGATCTATCGGCGGCCGGGGTGTTTGTGCTGGCGGGCGCGGCTTCCGCGTCGGTTCTCCGGCACGTTGCGGCCGATGCACCGGCTTGGCCGTCCTTTCGCGGAATTGTTGATGCCATCTCGGCCGGACATTTTCCGGCGACTTCGCTGTTTGGCGTCTACATCTGCGGCTTCGGCGCGCCGCTTCTGGTGGGATTGCTTTGCGGCGTGATCAACGGGCTGCTGGTTGTTGGATTGCGCGTGCACTCGGCCGTGGTGACGCTCGCGACACTGTGGATTTTCCGGAGCCTCGCCGGTGGATATGCGAGTGAGTGGGCCACGGGCGGGGTGGCGCAGGTGATTGTTCGAGAGTGGAGCTTCAAGGGGGTTGCGATTCGGCCGGCGCCGATGCTGATTTGCCTTGCTTGCGTGGCGTGTGCGTGGGTGTTTCTCACACGCTGCATTGCAGGCCGACAATTGTACGCGGTGGGTGGGAATCCGGTCGCGGCGCGCTTCAGCGGCGTACGGGTGGGGCGAACGCGGATTCGCGCTTTTGCCTTGTCTGGATTGCTCGCTGGGCTGGCGGCGTGCCTTGCATGCGGGACACAGGCAAAAATTCAAAGCGGATATGAATTAACGGTGGTCGCGGCCGCCTTGGTTGGCGGGGCGAGTATTCGCGGCGGGCGGGGAACTGCACCAGGGGCGTTGCTCGGCGCGGTTGTGATGCAGTTGCTTCTGGTCGCTACGATCCATCTGAAAAATGTCTTGCTAGGGATTCCGGGGGCGCAAAGTCATTTGCCGACGTTCAGCCTGTCGGAAAAACATGCCGTCGCGTTTGCGGGCCTGGCGATTCTGATTGCCATGGCGTTTGATCGACGCCGGTCCACCACCGCCACCTCGCATGATTGAGATTGCTTCTATTTCGAAACGATTTGGCGCCGTTGCTGCGATGGAGAAGGTCTCTTTCTCGGTCTTAAAAGGATCGTGTCATGCGGTGTTTGGCGCGAGCGGTGCGGGGAAATCCACACTGCTGAATATCCTGGCGGGTGTGGAGCGGGCCGACGCGGGGCGGGTGGAGTTGGATGGAAAGCCTTTTGATTTTCAATCGCCCAGAGAAGCAGCCCAGGCCGGGGTTGCGCTGGTTTCGGAGCGGATCGCGTTTTGTGCGGACCTGAGCATTGCCGAAAATGTGTGCATGGGTCTATGGACGGGTCGATTCGGAATCGTAAGCCGATCCGCAATGGAGAACCGGGCGCGGGAGTTGTTGTCGGAGGCGGGACTGCTGATCGACGTGCGCCAGCCGATGGGGGAACTGAATGCGTCCGAGCAAAAGCTGGCGCAGGTCGCGCGGGCGATCGGCGTGGGGACGAAGCTGGTGATCTTTGACGAACCGCTGGGAGTGCTGGGCGACGCCCAGGGCAGCCAGGTGCTGGACGTAATCGAGCGGCTGCGCGAGCGCGGGGCGACGATTATTTATGCGTCGCGGCGGCTGCCGAATGTGGTGATGGACCGGGTGAGCGTGTTGCGCGATGGCCGGCATGTGGGGATGCTGGAGCGCGACGAGGCGGACGACGATCGGGTGTGGGAGATGATGGCGGGGCGAAAGATTCTTGCGTGGACGCCGAAACATTTGTCGGGTGTGGCGGGACATGCGCGGTTGTCGGTGAAGGGGTTGGCGTCGGCCGGGAAATTTGAGGATGTGAGCTTTGAGTTGCGGGCCGGCGAAGTGGTGGGATTGGTCGGGCAAGGCGCGGCCGAGGTGGGGGAGGCGATCTTTGGATTGGACGCGGCGGCGCGGGGAAGTGTGCGGGTGAGCGCGAAAAATCTGCGACTGGGATCGGTGGCGGACGCGATCGCGGAGGGGATTGCGATGGTGCCGGCCGATCGCGAACGGCAGGGATTGATTGCGAGCATGACGGCGCGGGAGAACTTTTCGCTGGGGATGCTGGACCGGCTGATGCGCCTGGGCCTGCTGGATGCCACGGCGGAGCGGCGCAAGGCA
>JBBRHH010000164.1:0-10891 GCA_038222915.1 Tepidisphaerales bacterium | reverse complement strand
GTCGCGCAGCATGATGAATGTTGGCTGGCTCTTCTCCAGGGCAACGTCCACCGGCGCGAACAACACGATCCCATCCACACGGCCAAGAACATCCGCAAAATCATGCCGGAGAGCCTCGTCGCCAAACATGCGCAGGACGATCGTCCCCCCGTTGGAATGCCCGGCGATCGTGAGCCGCGGATTGTCTTTCCGCTGCGCAAGATATTCGCGCAGCGCCGCCAGGATCATGCGGGCGAGCGATTGCGGCGCAAATGCATCGGCCGACAAAGACGCCGGCTCCGGGTGGTCGCTCTGTCCGCAACCGGGCAAGTCAACCGCCACCACATCGCACGCGCCGGCCACGCCGCCGGTTAAGAACCGCCAGGTTCGGCTGTCGGAAAGAACTCCATGCACGAGAACCAGCACGTGCTCCCGATTGCCCCAACCGGTTTCGTGCAGCGCGATATGAAGCGGAGCAGCCGGCACAGTCGTTGCATTTACAACAATTGTACGCGACGGCCGCGTGGCGGCGGACTTTTCAAGCGCCACCAGCTCTGGAAATTCCGTTTCGGATTTCAATTCGCTGTACGAGCTGTTGCACGCACTCAGAAGAGTGCAAAGCAGCGCAGCTGCCGCCGCGGCCGCGATTCGTGAAGTCCTTCCCCCGAACACCCGTCGTCCTGTCTGGCTCATTGGTTCTCCGCATGATTCGCCCCCAAAATCGAGCCGTTACACTATCGTTACATTCATCAGGTGCAACCGTCCGTATCGTTACCCACGGTCATGGCACCAGCAGGAGGCTCATGCGTCATCGTCTTTGCCCGCTTTTCATCGTCGTTGCCTTGCTCCCCGCCGTCGTTCAGGCCGGTTATCAAGACGTGCTGATCAACGATGTTCCCGCCATCCGGCAGCGACCCGATTTTTGCGGCGAAGCCTGCGTCCAGATGTGGCTCGCCCATCTCGATACCCGGTGGACTCAGGATGACGTCTTCAACGAGTCCGGCCTCGACGCATCCCTCGGGCGTGGCTGCCATACCGCGGAGCTCAACACCGCCTTGAAGAAAATCGGCTTCCAGACCGGCGATGTCTGGAACAAGATCGCCTTCGCCGACGCGGCGCAACTCGAAGCACAGTGGAAGCTGCTTCACGCCGACCTGCTCCGCGGCGTGCCGTCCATTGCCTGCATGCACTACAGCGACCGCGCCGATGCATCCGAACACTTTCGACTGATCCTCGGCTACGACGCGAAAACCGACGAGATCGTCTATCACGAGCCGGCCGAGGAGAAGGGCGAATATCGCCGAATGGCCCGTGCGATGTTTCTGAAAATCTGGCCATTGCCGTCCGATGAGAAAACAAGCGTCGTCATTCGTCTCAGCCTCGCGTCGGAAAAACTGGCCGAACGTCCAAAACAGGGAACCGACTTCACCCCGTCCGACTACGCGCAACATATTCTGGCACTCAAGCCGAAGCTTCCGGCCGGTTTCTCTTTTGTGATCCAGCCGCCTTTTGTCGTGATCGGCGACGAGCCGGCCGAAGCCGTTCGCCAGCGCGCAACCAGCACGGTGAAGTGGGCGGCGGAAAAGTTAAAGGCGGACTACTTCAGCAAAAACCCCACGGACATCCTCGATGTCTGGCTGTTCAAGGACAAGGACAGCTACGAAAAACACACCGCCGATATCTTCAAGGACAAACCCACCACGCCCTACGGCTATTATTCGCCGGCCCACAAGTCGCTCATCATGAACATTGCCACCGGCGGCGGAACGCTGGTACACGAAATCGTCCACCCCTTCATGGCCGCCAATTTTCCCAATTGCCCGGCGTGGTTCAACGAGGGGATGGGATCCCTCTACGAACAATCGTCCGAAAACGCAGGCCACATTGTCGGCCTCACCAACTGGCGGCTCGCTGGTCTGCAAAAGACCATCCGCGCCGAAAAGCTGCCCACCTTCGCGGATCTGCTAGCCCTCTCCGACGCCGAGTTTTACCGCGGCGAAGTGGGCACCCATTACGCCCAGGCCCGCTACCTCTGCTACTACCTTCAGCAGCAGGGGCTGCTGGTGAAATATTATCATGCGTTTGTAGAGAATAAGAAGGATGACGCGACTGGGTATCAGACGCTGCAGAAGATTCTGAAGGAAGAGGATATGGGCGCGTTTCAGAAAAGGTGGGAAGCGTTTGCGATGAAATTGAGCTTTCCTTGACGGTCGAACTACGGAACTTCCAGGCTGCGAAACTCGCCGGGCTTGATGGCCGCGACGGTTGACTGAATCAATGCGGCGGACGCAAGAATATGCCGCCACTTGTTCGTCGAGAGTTGGAGAATTGCGATTTTTCGGCCGGTTAGTCGCTGCTGATATCGCATGTTCTGGTCAGACGTAATGAACAAGTCCACTTCGTCATCTGCCAACTTTAAGAGTGCACCATTTGTGATACCGCCCCACCCATGCTGCTGCGCCGTAGTGCAATTATGGCCGATCAACAACTTGTGCATGGGCCACTGCACACATCGGTCGGGAAACACTCGAGAAATTCCTCGAGCGAATAGTCATCCTCGAGATACGCGAACAAACTCTTCACCGGTACGCGTGTGCCCTTGAACACAGGCGTCCCACCCAGAATGTCGGCGTTGATGGTAATCAAGTCGCTAGTGTCCATGGTGAGAGCCTAAGCCACTGTACAACTGTAGGTCAAGCGATTTGCCCCACCAAGGCCCGAGGAACAATTCCTCGGGCCGCATTTGATTTCGATTCCAACAGTATCGCAGTCGTCCGCCACAGGTGTGATCTCAAACTTATTTCGCGTCCCACTTCTTCAACACTTCCGACGCCTCACGCGCCACCTCCTTCTCGCTGTCATGCGTGAGCGACTCAACAACAGTCCATTGATCGCGCGCGTCGATAGCAGCAAATGCGCGCAGAACCCACAACCGGACCGGGTAAGAATCGTCATGTGCGACCGCCGCGATCGCCGGCGCTTGTTCCCGCGTTCCCATGTCCACCAGAGCCCTCAGTGCGTTCACGCGAAGTTCCATGTCAGGGTCCGTCAGGGTCGCCGCGATCTGCCCGGCATGTTTCGCCGACTTCAGCGCCGCCAGCGCGTTAATCGCCGGCCTTCGAACAAAGAGGCTCGAATCGGTCAGCCGCCTCGCGATTGCGTCCGCGTAGGCCGCCGCATTCATGGCCGCCAGCGATGACACGGCGCCTCCCCGCACGTTGTCGTCCTTGTCGTCCAGCAGTTTCGCCACATCACCCGCGGCCTCAATCGTCTTGCGAATCCCGAGCGCCACCACGCAAACCCGCCGGACGTTCGGCGTCGCATCCGTGAGCCCCTGACGGATCGCGGCGACGGCGGCCGGCCCTTCAACCGGCGTCAACGTCTTGATCGCACGTGCGCGGACATTGTCGTTCATGCTCCCCGCCAGCTTCACGAGCTTTGCCGTGTACTTCGCCGCTTCCGGCACAGTCGCCAAAGCATCCAGCGCCGTCACCTGCATGGCCGGTGCGGCGTCCGGCTCGAGGTATGTCGCAGCCAACGCCAGTTCGCGTTCGCGTTGCTCCGCGGCACCCTCCTTGTCGTGTAACAACACGCCGACCGCCGCCAGCCCGGCCACGCGTTCCTCCTCGCCCTTGGCCGAGCCAGCCATCTCCTTCATCCGCGGCAAAAGATCGTGTCGGCCAAATCGACTCACCGTCACCACCGCCTGGCCTCGAACGCCGGTATCCACATCGTCAAGCAGCCTGGCCACTTCGACGTCATACTTCTTCAATAAGTTGTAAGTAAGCCCTTGAACTGCCTCCACCCGAACCCGGGCGTCTGCATCCTTCAACAGCCTCGCGGCATATTCGCCGTAGACGTCCCGATTGATCGCATACACGTAGCGGCTATCGCCCACCCCCAGGAACGCCAGCTTTTCCGGCGATGTTTTGAGAGTCGCAAAGAACGCCTCGACCATCGGCCGCTGTTCCTCTTCGGGCCGCTGCTCATATTGCTTCTTAGCGTGGTCGACGAAGAGACTGGATTCGAACGCAAGGACGCGTTGCGACAGATCCTCCGGTTCGTCCGCGTTTGCTGTCAGGCCAGCCAGAAGGATTGCTGTGAGAAATGTGATGCGCATACGGATCGTCTTCGTCATTGTGGTGGCGATCTTACAACTGGATGGTTCCGCCGGCTGTAACGCGTCGGTAACATGAGCGCGCCAACACAAAGGCCCGAGGAAAAATTCCTCGGGCCTTTTCTCGATTCTCAGGTGAGCGTTGCTCGCTCGAAAGCACTTATTTGCCGCCCAGGTCGCGCGTCAGGTCAACGTTGATCGCCTCCTGAATCGCCTTCACCAGGGCCGCCCCGTCGGCCGGCTTGGCCTCACGTACCTTGGCCATGATCTTGCCGATCACTTCCTCGCCCTTTTCGCCACGCGTGATGATGAGGTTGTGCAGCACCGCGAGCGAACGGGCCCGCATCGCCGCCTCGTAATAAGGAACGACTTCCTTGCGGAGAACATCCTTATCCGTCGGAGCCAGCAGATTTACCGTGTTCGCGTCCACCACCTGCGGATTGAACTGCGCAAGATCATTCAGTATCTTCTCCTTGGTGAACTCGGTCACGCTCGGCGCATACTTCGCGGCGAGATAGCCAGTGACTGCAAGGCCCAGCCACTCCTGGTCGCGCTTCAACTTCAACGGCTCGATGCCCACGTCCTTGACCAGCGCCATCAACTGCTGAACGGCACGGCTTTGTGCAATCGACGCTGCACCGGCAACACGGTTGTTTTCGCTCTGCTCGACCTGCGTCTGCACCGCCTTCACAATCGTCGTCTGCATTTTCTGATCGTCGTAAAACACCGGCAGCACCGTATCGTCGGCCTTGCCCGTTTCAGGCACGTTGTAGCGCGGGTTGTATTCAACTTGTTCGCTGACGCCGTTATAACCAAACTGCGGCCGGCCCCATCCGGCTTTCACTGCGGTCGTTAACAGTTGCGGTGTCGTCACGAGGTAGTAAACGCTTGGCTGCCATTCGGTCAGCATCTTCTCGCGCCCAACCAACATCGTGTCGTACTTGTCGGCCAGCGCCTTGTCATCAGATAAGCCGAGATCCGCTTTAAGCCCGGCCAACATCTTCGAGCGAACCGCCGGCGACCCAAGTTTCTCCGCCATTTCCGTTGGCATGTTTGCGCGGGTGGTGGGTTTGATGCCCTTCAGCGCATCCATCACCCAATCCTTGTCCTTGGGCAGATAGAAGAGCACCATCCCGCTGCCGGGAACGGTGCCTTTGACGAAGCCCGGGGGCGGCGTATCCATCGTCCGGCGCGTGGTCGCTCCCGCGGGGGAGGTGGCCGGCACAACGTTTGGCGTCACGGGCGGCGGAGTCACCGGCGGCGCAACCGGCGGTGGCGTTACGGGTGCAGGCGCTGCCGGCGGCGGCGCTGCCGTCACGTGCAACAGACAAAATCCCACGATCGCCGCGGCCGACGCTGTTGCCAGCGCACTAGTCCATCGAATTCTCATCGGGTGGTTCCTCTCAAGTGTTGGGCCAAGCGTACGCCACGTTTAATGTGGATGCAATGTTGTTTCAGAGCCGCCCTATGTCCGGAAACATCGTGCCGCAGCCTATGCGTTCGAGGTGATCTGTACCGTCTAGTCGAGGCGTCAACAAGACACCTCCGCCCGATAACGATGAGCAAACGCAATACCCGGCTCTGCATCGTTCAGCAGGCGTCTCACCATTACTTACATCGGCTAAAAACCCGGGCTTGCGACGCGCAGGCACACACGCGAGACACGCCCCGGCAAAGCGAGCCAGCGCGGCACGGCCAGTTATCGGACCGTCGCATTCAGATTTGAAAATCAGCCCCAGGCCAGATAGTGGTTACGCCTTCGCTGCCGCCGCCTTCAGCTTCGCCAAACCCGTCGTCGCAACCACCTGCGGGTCCTGCTTCCAATACTCGCGATTGAACAACTCCAGCGACAACACCAGCGTCGCCCCCGTGCTGCGAAGATTGCCGAAGATCTCGGCCATCGGCGCATCGCCGCTGGTCGGATAAACCCGATCGGCATCCTGCAGTTTGTCCACCGGAATGTTCTCCGGGTAATCGTTCACATGGAAAATATGCAGCGCCGATGGCCCAAGCGCCTTAAGCCCCGCGAAGCCCGATTTGCCTTTGCGCAGGTGATAGATGTCGGCCAGGATGCACGCATCGGGATGGCCGGACTCAATGGCCACCTCCGCCGCCTCGCCCAGCCGCGACAACGTCTTGGAAAATCCCCATACCTCAAGCTGCGGCAAAATGCCGATGGAGTGGCCGACTTCAATCAGCGCCCGATATCGCTCCGCGATCACCAGCAGATCGGTCATCTTCACGTCGGTCGCCCCTGCCGGCGGCGCGGCGATGTGCGTGCCGCCGAGTTGTCGAACCATATCCATATCGCGCTTGGCCTGCTCGAGCCCCGCCGCCCGCTTGGCGTCGTCGTCGACAATCCAGTTGGCAAACCCGATCGCATCCGGCACGATCAGTCCCAGATCGGCGATCTTCTTGCCCATGTCCTTGAGTGATCCCCCGGCCTTCTCGAACTCAACCATCTTGGGCAGCCACGGCTCGATCGCGTCGTATCCTGCCTTCGCAGCGACATCGATCTCCTTATCCAGCGTTAATTTCTGACCCATGATCGTGGCAGTGTTGAGTGAATACGAAAATCGCTGCGGCGCGGTGGTGGGAGCCGCCGGCGCGGCATAAGTCGCAACGCTGCCAACCGCTACTGCCGCAGTACCACTCAACATGCGCCGCCGGGAAAGTCTGGGATTCATGGTCTTTATCATACACAGCGAGGCGGGATGGGTTGAGGAAGTTGGAATTCCGGCTCTTACAAGGTCACAGTCGGCGTGCCATCTGCCGTGCGTTATCGACAAGCGTCAGCAGGGCCAACAAAATCCCGCACAGCAATAGCATCGCTGATACCGAGGACGGCAGCGTATAGGCTCGGTCAAGCAGCGTGCACGTCGCCATCCTGGGATGAATAAGATTTGGAAATTCGCGGCGGAGCAAAACTATGAGAAACGGCAAGGAGGCCGCGGAGAACAAAAGCGTTGCCAGTTGCCAGAGTTTTGCCTGCATGAACAACCCCAACGTGCAAAGCAAATATGCCGCCGCCACTCCCAGCTCGATGTAGCGCAGATGTCCGATACATGCGGCAACCAGCGTATGAGTGGTGAGGACCGCGGACATGCAGAACAAAGCGTGGCGGATCGTCTTGCCGAAGGCATGCATAGGGCTGGAACAACCGGCCATTCGCCGCGCATCCCGGCAGAGACTGGCGAATAGCGTTATCACGCTTGCCACAAGCAGCCAGCACGGCGGCATTCCCAGAACACCAAAGCGGGACTCTCGGCCAACATGTTCAAAAACGAGCAGCGTGCGCTGTTGGTCCGTACCTACTGTTGCCGTGAGAAACTGTCCGTCCGCGACATCCATTTCGTGTACGTCGCCGGAAACTTCGAACGACGCGACAAGCATCAGCGACTTGGCGTCGTATACGGCAAGGCTCTTTAGCGCTGGTCCGGGAGCGAGCAGCCGACGTCCATCGAGAAAAAATGATGGCCTCATAGCCGTCGAAATGTCACCTCGCGTCGCCCTGGCATGGCCGCTGGCTGCATCAATGACGGCCAACTCCCATGGTCCATTGCCGTGTGTCGCCGCGATCGAACGTGTATCTGGCGACACGGTCAAGTTGTGATAGATCTGCGGCCTATTCAGCTGCCACCGGAGACTGTCAGTTGCAGCAGACCAAGACATGAGGTCATCGAACTGGCTCTCTGAAATTTCGTCCTCCCCATTTAAGGCAAATATGTTGGGCGGGTAGAAAAAACCGATGCCCCGTGGCCACGCCGTCTCCGTTAACGTATCCGTCAAATAGCCACGGCAGCTTTCGGTATCGTAGCCGTACCAGATGCCATAGAGCACGTTCCCCTTTGGTGAGAGCCATCGTTCACTCCGTCCTTTGTGCAGAAACGTTGCGATCCGCATTGTATAGGCATCTTGACCTGTACGTCTCCAAACCTGTGTCGGCCACTCCCATGGTTTGGAGGCATTGTCAGATTTCTTCCTTTCCGCGATCACACACTGTTCGTCCTGCGAAAAATCCAATATCTCTGCGGACGTTTCAGGAAGTTCAATTGACCGATCGCATTGCCCGGTCAATACGTTGATCAGACGCACCACATGTTTTGCATCCGAGGGACGAAACAGCACATGTGTACGGTCAGCATCTAGCAAGCCGGTCGGATGTGGTCCACCTTCAACCGTGGGAAACGGCCCAAGAGAAGCTCCCAGGTCGTGCTCAATTGTTCCCGTCCGGGCATCGCGGATCGTAAGATTCTTGCTGGCGTCCAATACAACCAGCCGTCCGCCGGTCGCAAGCACAAAATAATCTGCCGGCGGTGCCGGCGGCGAAAAGGGCACCCACGCCGTCGATGCCGCTTCAGCCCGCGCGCACGAACGAATCAGTCGCCACGGATCATGATTTCGGCGTAGATAAATCCCCGCCAAAACGCTCAGCCCGAGCAAGACCAGCGAAATCCGCGAAGGCCAAAACACAATTGGCCCCCACCGGCCTTTTTCGCCTCTTGCATAAGGAATTACATCTGGAATTGTCATGCCCGTCCATTCAGGCCAATTCAGCTTGTTCAATCGTCCTACCCGCGATTCCAGGACTCCAGTATCATCTGCCCGGTCTTCGGAAGCACGTCCGCCAATTCTCAGAGGCACCACCATGGATGAAATCGCAATGCTCCGCCGGGTTCCACTGTTCGTCAACATGGACGAGCAGGAAGTGGCAGGCATCCGGGCCATCATGGAGCCCAACGTTTTTGCTCCCGGGCAGGTCATCTTTCGCGAGGGAGAACCGGGCAACCACTTCCATGTCATCATGGAAGGCAATGTCGAATTCATTACGCAGGACAGCGAGGCCAACGAGCTTGTCCTCGACAGCTCCGGCCCCGGCGGATTTTTCGGGGAGCTGTCGCTTCTGACCGGTGGCCCGCGCTCGGCCCGCGTGCGTGCAGTCGACAAAGTCAGCACCCTCGCCCTCGACCGCGAGCAGTTTCACGAGTTCCTCCTGAAGCACCCGCACGCGGCCCTCGATGTCCTGCAGGTGCTGGGCAATCGCCTCAAACGCTCCGACGAGCTGCTGCGCCGCAGCGTCAGCCAGAACGTCAACGAGCTTCAAGAACGAAAGATGACGTTGGGCCTGCGCATCGCCGACGGATTCGCGGCCGTGATGGGCAGTTGGGCGTTCATCATCATCCAGAGCATCATCCTCACCATCTGGGTCATCACGAACGTGATCTTCAGAGACACCACCAAGGCCTGGGACCCCTACCCGTTTATCCTGCTCAACCTGGCGCTCTCCTTCCAGGCCGCGTACGCCGCGCCGATCATCATGATGAGCCAGAACCGCCAGTCGGACAAAGACCGCCTGGCGGCCGAGATCGACCACAACGTAAACAAAAAGGCCGAGATCGAAGTCGCCCTGATCATGCGGCGTCTGGACGACCTCGAACGCGGAATGCACCACAACCATCACGAGCAGTGCAATCTGTTGCGCGACGTGAGGCCCGCGGTTGGCGACTAATCGGCTACAATCGAATGATGCGAAGATGGATCGGCCGCCTTTCGTTCACCTTTTTCATTCTCGCCTTTCTGCTTTTCTACCAGGGCCATGAAATCCAGACTGAGCTCGGCAATTCAACCCGCGTTCATCTGCATTACATCGGAGCCATCGTCTGCGTCGCGGCTGGCATGATCGGCGTGCGGTATCGGCACAACGCACCGTAAACGACGCCATCATGACTTTATTTTGTTGCCGCCGGCAGGTGAGGAGCAAGTAGCACCGCTCGTTCACCACGACACCGGCTCGTAGTCCTTGAGCGATCGGCCAGCCACCGGCGATCCAGCGATTCCGCGCAGGATAGGGTCATAAATGCGCCTGCCGTTGCCACGATACATCATCTCAAAACATCCAAGCCGTTCGTGGATCTCGTCACCGACTTCGTAACCCTGCCGGCCTGCTCCATCCGCACCAATGGCATCGTCGCCAACAACCAACCGCAAGTCGCTTTGCGCATCGTCAACATCGGAACAAAGATTGCTCGCGGGACGGTGGATCTACGCCTCTACATGACGACCGGAACCGTTCTGAATAGGAGCGCAACGCTCGTGACCGAGTGGAAGTCCGAAAAGGTAGCGATCAACCCCGGCCATTCCCGCCTCTTCTCCACACGAGTCAAACTGCCTTCCGGAACGTTGCCTGGACGATACACACTTTTCGCAACGGCCAAGCCGGTCCATGGCATTGTTGTTCGGCACCCGAACAATCTGATCGCGGCCGGCGCGAGTCAACTTCACGTCGCCAGCCGCGTCGCGATTTCAACCTTGCTCGCCAACTACCGCCGACACCATCGTCCCTGCACTTTTTATGCAGAGTCCGACTATTGTGCTGACACCTCGGCCGTCTTCGGCTTGGACGTCGCCGTCACCGAGGGCGATTCGATCCCTCCCGGTTTCTCGCCCGATTCCCCCACCACTGCACCCGCCAGCCAACCGTCCAGCCAGCCCTCGGACGATTCTTGGAACTCGGGCCTGCAGCAAGCCATCGACGACGTCTACGCAGACGAAACCTCCGACGACGGCGGAACCGAAGGCGGCGGCCGGGGCCAGACTGACCAGCGCCTTGGAGACGTCGAGATTGGCGGCGGCCTCGAAGGCGGCGGCAAGGGCTTCGGGCTCGTGCCGGGCGGCGCTTTCCAGCGCATGCCAGCTGTCCAGCACTGCCCGGGACGGGCTGCCGTCCTCCAGCCGATCCAGCACAAGCTGGGACAGGGAGCTTTCAACGCTGTCGAGCACTTGCGACCGCTCCGC
>JBBRHH010000163.1:0-10982 GCA_038222915.1 Tepidisphaerales bacterium | reverse complement strand
GTCGAACATTGGGTGGAGCAACTGGTCGAGGCTGGCGGGATCGACGCGCAGGATGGCGGTCTTCTCGTCGATGAGCCTTTCCTTGACCATCTCGACGGCGATGCGGACGGCGGCGGCGGCGGTGCGCTTGCCGTTGCGCGTCTGGAGCATGAAGAAAGTGCCGCGTTCGATGGTGAACTCGAAGTCCTGGACGTCTTTGTAGCGTTTCTCGAGGACGTTCTTGACGTTGAGCAGTTCCTTCCAGCTCTTGGTGGACCACTTGCCCATTTCGGTTTTACATTCGAGGGGAGTGCGGATGCCGGCGACGACGTCTTCGCCCTGGGCGTTGACGAGGAATTCGCCGTAGAAGACGTTCTCGCCGGTCGAGGGGTCGCGGGTGAAGGCGACGCCGGTGGCGGAGTCGTCGCCCATGTTTCCAAAGACCATGGACTGGACGTTGACGGCGGTGCCGCGGACGCCGCGGATGTCGTTGAGCTCGCGATAGCGGATGGCGCGATCGCCCATCCAGGACTTGAAGACGGCCTCGATGGCGGCTTCGAGCTGCTTATAGGGATCGGCCGGGAAGGGCGAGCCGACGTGCTTTTCGTAGACGGATTTGTAGCGGCTGACGACTTCCTTCAGGCCTTCGACGTCGAGGTCGGTGTCGTTCTCGACACCCTTGGCCTGTTTGACGGCGGAGAGTTCGTGTTCGAAGTGGTGGTGGTCGACGCCCATGACGGTGTCGCCGAACATGTTGATGAGGCGGCGATAGGAGTCGTAGGCAAAGCGGGGGTTGGTGGCGAGGGCGGCGAGGCCTTCGACGGCTTCGTCGTTGAGGCCGATGTTGAGAACGGTGTCCATCATGCCGGGCATGGAGAACTTAGCGCCGGAGCGGGCGGCGACGAGGAGGGGATTTTTCGGATCGCCGAACATTTTGCCGGTGGCTTTTTCGACTTTGGCGATGTTGAGGCGAACCTCTTCCATCATGCCTTTGGGGAGTTTCTGGCCGGCGTCGTTGTAATCGCCGCAGGTGTCGGTGGTGATGGTGAAGCCGGGGGGGACGGGGAGGGGAACCAGGGTCATGTCGGCTAGGTTTGCGCCTTTGCCGCCGAGGAGGTCCTTCATGCTGGCGTTGCCTTCAGCCTTGCCGTTGCCGAAGAAGTAGACGCGCTTGAGGGTCTTGGACTTGGCGGCGGCGGCGGGCTTGGCCTTGGCGGTTTTCGCCTTGGGGGCGGCTTTGGATGCTTTCTTTTTAACCTTCATGGCTTTCTTGGACATTCTGACTCCTGGGGTCTTTCCGTGGTTTAGTGGTGGCCTATCCCGGGCGGGAGATTTGGCAACACGGCGAGACTCGCCGTTGAATGCTCCTCCACTCCCAACAATGTCAAGGGACTGCTGGCCGCCGTAATGAAGGGGCAGAATATAGGAGTGGGGGTGGTGGGTGTCAATTTGAGGCTGGAAATATGGGGAAGTGGTGGAAAAGGCGAGAGGATTTACCGAGGGAGGGAAATGACCAAGGCCCAATGGCCAACAAAGCACCAAGTCCCAATGACCAAGGGGAGTGGGGTTGGGAATGGTGCAGGTTGGGCTCATTGCCTGGGCGGGGGAAGCAGGCAGGGCTTGAACGGACACGCGAGCAATGGAGTGTTTGGCGTTGGCTTTTGGTGCGGAATTGCGCGCAAAAACATGTTTGGGCTGGACGAGACGAGGGGTGGCGAATTCAAGTGTTGGCGAGGGCGGCACTTGCGTTCGCGGCGCAGTTTTTTTCTGGTCAAAAAAGCGACCCCATAGCGGTATCGAAGGGTGCCTCCAACCTCCCCCGAATCTCCCCATACCGACGGAAAATCTCCCCGTTTTGGCCCTCGAATCTCCCCAAAGAGACAGTGGGCGTGCTGGATGACATGGAGCGGAGAAATGCGCGCAATTGAGTTGGATGTCGGTTTTGACCGGGTCGCTTTTCGCAAGTGCTTGTTTGGTAAATGATTGGGATGAAGTAGGGGTAGCGACTGGTCGTTTCAAACCGACCACTAACCGACCACCAACCGACCTGTAACCGACCACCAAACGACCACTAACCGACCTGTGACCGACCAGTAAACGACTACCAACCGACCACCAACCGACGTGGGGGAAGATTGCAGATTTCAGAGTGCAGAATGCAGAAGGTGAAGAGAGCGACGGAGCGACCCGTTCGACAAGCCCAGGGCAGGAGGAGCGGCGAAGAGAGGAAGACTCACCGCGGAGGCGGGGAGTCGCGGAGAAATGCGCGGAGAGTTTCTGGAAATGGTGGATGATTTGCCGCATTGGATGGTCCCTCCTGTGTGTGGATGCCCTGAGGTTGTTTTCCTAACAATACCCTATCATAGTCGGGTAGTGGGGGTCAATGGAATTTTTGGAATTTTCGGGAGATTTTTGGCTGCGGAGGGGCGCGGAGAAGAGGGGGCACCACGGAGATCACGGCGGACACGGAGGTGTTTCAGAGTGCAGAGACGTTGTGCACGAATGAATACGAAGAGACACGAAGAAGAGGGACACTGCGGAGGCCACAGAGCAGACGGCGAGGGGAGGTTTGCCTGCTATCGGGCGCGAGGTGGTGCTGATGGGGAGAATGCTTTTGGCCGCGGATGTGGCAGATGACGCGGATTTGGGATTTGGGTTGGTTTGGATCTTGCAGTTCGGACGTGGCCGGGTGCGAAGTTGCATCATGGGGAGGTTGGGGATTTGGTTTTGGGCGATCAATTGCAATCGGGGTGGTTCTGGCGGCGTGCGCGAGAGAGGTGTATTTTTCGCCGACAATGCGGCGAACCCTCCAGAGCCGGATCGATGCGGCCGCTCCGGGCGGTTTGGCTGGTGGGGTTGGGGAGGCCTCAGACGGGTGGGGCTTTGGCGCTCCACCGAGGTCAGCGAAATGAGGGGATGAGTCGCGATAACTGGGCTCATCCCCTTTTCTGAAGCGCCTACTAATTTTGCACGCCAGAGCGGCCAACGGTACATAACGGGTTAGTGTTTCAATCCCCGACTGTGTGAGTGCTGCCATGAGCAGCCAAGACCCTTACATGCAAAGGAATGTACTATGATCGCCACGGCCGAAATCGAGACTGACACAATGAGCAAAGCACCGCAAACCGAGATCGAGCGCCAAAAAACAACAGTCGCTTCCCTCGGAAAAGATTTCCAGTTTCCGTTATTCAATGGTCGGCACGCAATCGAATCGCAAAGAAAGAGCGGCTATAAGAACACAGCCCGCGCGGCGCGCGAGATTATCGACAATGCCTTCGAATCTGGCGCACGGAATGTTTGGCTGGCCTTCGATCGGCCCGGCACGGCCGACCGAGCAAAACATGAGCGGAAGGATTCGGTGAGCGCCATTGCATTCATCGACGATGGACCAGGCATGATTCCAGAGATGGCTCGCTACGCGTTATCGTGGGGTGGTGGAACTCGTTTTGAAAACCCCACCGGCATTGGACGTTTCGGGTTTGGACTGCCGAACTCCAGCATAAATCAGACGCGCCGGGTGGAGGTCTACACACGAACTAGCGCCAAGCAATCATGGATTCGCGTTGTTCTAGACATTTCGCCGGAGCGGCTTGATAAGCTTCCGGTCACCGGCCTTGTCTCCGTCGATGCGCCTAGCGATGCGCCGTTGCCGAGTTTCGTCACTGACTATGCAAAGCGGCATAACGAATACGTGAAGCGATGCAACGACGATCCAAACCGAAAGGGCAGTGATCCGAAGCTTAAATTGATGTCACTAGCCACGGGGACGGTTGTCGTCTGGGTCAAGCCTGACCGATTGACAGCGCGCTCTGCGGCCAAGTTGAAGGAGATGATGCTGGACGACTTCGGCGTGGTCTATCGCTATCTCCTTGAAGACTTTAATCTCGTAGTGGACGGGACAGCGGTGAAGAAAGTGGATCCGCTGTTTCTCAACCAACATAGCCTGTATTACGAAAAGCCAGAAGATGGCGGGGCGACCTGCACCTATGACAAGGAACTCACCGTCGCCTACTCGCGCGACCCAGAGACGGGTGCACAGCACTTAGAACTCTTACTGTCCGTGGACGATGTGCGTCAAGCCCGCGTAAGTCCAAGCGTGGAGGGCGTCGGCACGGTTTCAGTTAAGATCTCTCGATTCCCAGTTGGATTCGCGGGTGAGTATGTCGAGACCGGCGGTGTGAAGCGATATTTCGCTAAGGACAGTGACCAGTACAAGCGACTTCAAATCCGCAAAAAGCGGCGCGGCGTTTCCTTTGTCCGTGCAAACCGTGAGATCGATACCGTTGACGTATTGCCGACCACCGCCAGTGACAAGGCAAGTGGACTCGGGGACTGGCCGGTACTCCAGGGGTATGCGCTTCACTGGGGCATCGAAGTGCGTTTCAGTCCTCAGTTGGATGAGGCCTTTGGAATCGGAAATGACAAACAGACCGTGAATCCGATTGAGGATTTTTGGCGAGTATTAGTGAAGGCCGAAGTGGACCGGGCCGCTAGAAAAGAGCAGAAATACCAGCAGGAGGAGCGCGAAAGAAATGATCAGGAGGAAGCAGTTAGGCAGGCTACAAATCCTGATCAATCGAATCCGGCGACTGAGGCGGCCGCTGAAGCCGAGACAGCGATGGGGCGCAACCGTCCGCTGCCTCCAGAACGAGTTGAGGAGTCTCGAAAGAGATTCGAAGAAGCGGTTGACGATACGACTAAGGCGACGGGCCAGACTCGCGATGAGGCCGAGGAAGCCGTGAAGCGAGAGGCGGCGAAGAAGAAATACGCCATTCAGTTCTTTGACGCAGAAGGTGGCGTGTTCTACATGCCAGATTTTGGTAACGGACTACAACGGGTCGCGAAGATAAACCGGGCGCACCCATTCTTCAAGTCATTTTACGCGGACCTAGTGAAGTTGCCACATCCTCAAGCGAGGCAGGCGGTTGACCTAATCCTGCTCGCTCTCGCAAAGGCCGAGTTGGAGGCGGGTGGTGATGTAAAGCGCATGTATGAGCACCAACGCGAGGCCGAATGGAGTACTTTCCTTAAGTTGGGTTTCAATATTCTTGATCAATTGCAGTCCGGTGATCCCGAGGCCCGCGAGGAAGACATCGATCCGTAGAATGTTGGCATAGCGGCAGATTCCAAGAGGCTCACAATGATCTTGTGAGCCTCTTTTTATTGCACGGTGCAAGCTGCGGCGGTACATTAATTACAAGTTGGCAGCGCAGGCGGCGGTCAAAGTACCGCAATAAACCTCGACTGCGAAGCCACTGGTAGATGTGCTTGTTGGCCATCTCCAAACAATTGGCTTCGTAGTCAGGAGGGTTCTGCATGCCGCAGCCCACCCACGTTTCGTCGTACACCGACGAGCAACTTCTCGTCGCAGTTCAATCTGGTGATTCGGATGCTCGTTGCGCTGTCTTTGACCGCCTAAAGCGGCTTGTGCAGGCGATGGTTTCTCGGCAATACCCATCGCTGGCCGCTCGCCAACCCGATTTTGTTGAGGACGTAACGAGTCAAACATTTATCTTGTTGCTGGATACGACAATTACGCGATTCAACCCGGAGCGAGGTAGGTGTTCGGCATATCTCTTCGGACTGGTGCGCAACGCTCTCCGAACGATAATCCGAGAGCGGCGAGCGATTTGCACTGACTTAGACAACCGGCAGTGCTTTGAGCCCGCGGACGCCGCCCGCGCGGCAGGCGTCGTCTATCACAATCGCCTCCGAAGAAGCAGAGCCGCTGTTGACCCACTTGCAGTCAGTGAGCGCATGCGGATCATTTTTCCTGGCGAGGACCCAGAAACTGAGGCGTTAGTATCGTCGCACTACCTAGGGGGAAACTCCATTAGTGGAATCGCCGAACAGATAGGCGCGAACCGATCAACGACGAGTCGTAGGATCAGTGTCTTTCTGACAGGTGCGTATCGTCGGCTCGCCTCAGTCGGGGCCGCATGATATAGTGGAAGAATCGAGCCGGTTCTTACACTCCGGGCTCATCAAAAACGAACGCTAACCCTTAGAGGCTGCCTTAAAGGCAGCCTCTCTCTGAGCTGTCGCCGAACTGGTGCGACGCAAGGACCGATTGCCATGGCGCACGACCAAGAGAACTCGATTATCGTTTTGGACAAGTTTATCCAGGCAACAAGGGATTCGGGCTACAAAGGAACCGCAAGCGCAGTTGCTGAACTGGTTGATAATAGTATCCAGGCACACGCCAAACATATCTGGATCAGCATCGGCGCTTCCGGTGATCCTCATTTCCCTATCCGAATCACCATCGTCGACGACGGTGTAGGGATGGATAAGACGACCCTGCGGCAAGCGCTGCGATTTGGCGGTAGCAGCCGGTTCAATGACCGAGGCGGACTTGGCCGTTACGGGATGGGGCTACCGAATAGTTCTGTCAGCCAAGCCCGACGGGTTGAGGTTTACAGTTGGCAAAGGCAGGCAGGGCCGACACATTTCACGTATTTGGACATAGATGAAATTGTGGCGGGGAAGATGCGGGATGTTCCAGAGCCAAAAGCCAAGGCAATACCGGCGGGGCTGGGAATCGCACAAGCGAAGAGCGGAACTGCGGTCTTGTGGTGGCGATGTGATCGCTTGAGTTATGCCAGACCTAACACGCTGCTGGCAAAATTACACCAGGCCCTTGGTCGGGTCTTCCGGCACTATTTGTGGGATGGATTTGAAATCGAGATCAACGGCGAGTTGGTTCAACCGATTGATCCATTGTTCCTCAAGATGAACGGGAGTGGGGGACAGGCGGCACTGTACGGCGAACCGCTGACGTACGAATTCAAAGCTCCTTCACACAATGGTGATGCAGTTCGAACCGGCATGGTGATCGTGAAATTTGCTGAATTGCCGGTGCATGAACTGCATGCGCTCAGCAATGAGGAGAAAAGGGCGCGCGGGATTTCCAACGGCGCTGGTGTATCCGTCGTTAGAGGTGGGCGTGAGGTGGACTTCGGATGGTTCTTTATGGGTGGAAAACGTAAAGAGAACTATGACGACTGGTGGCGTGCCGAGGTGTCGTTTGACCCAGTGCTAGATGAGGTTTTTGGAATCACGCATACTAAGCAGCAGATACGGCCGCAAGAAGGATTGACGAAAGTGTTGGAGGCGGATTTCGAGGCGACGGCCAAGGCACTCAATGGACGCGTGCGCGACGCTCACCTGAAACTAAAAGCTGTAGCAAGCGTGGGACTGGCAGAGCAGACGGCGAGTGCGCGGGAGGCGCAACTTACACCGCTGCCGAAGTCGATGGGCGCGGAGGCAGAGACGCTGGCGAAGAAAGTGGTTCAGCAGTACCCGTCGCTGAAGCCCAGCGTGAAGGCGGACACCGTTAGCGTGGCCGCTGAATATCGAATATTGACGGCAAAGACACCGGACGCGGTGATGTTCAGTTTCACGCGCGTCGGCGAACAGTTCCTCGTGCTGTTGAACCCCGATCACCCCTTCTATCGAAAGGTTTATAAGCCGCTGGAGGATCGCGAGAGCGCCGAGGCCCGCGAGGCAAAGAAGAACATCGATCTATTGCTGCTGGCCGCTGCTCGTGCGGAAGCGACGCTAGGCGATGCGAAGGCTAGCGAACGCAATGCGGTTGCTGATAATCGGAAGCAGTGGAGCAACATACTCGCGACTTACCTCAATCGGTGAATCCCATGGTGAAGGCCAAGTGGCTCAGATACGAGCCCCGCGGCATTACGCCAGAGGGCTTGGAGATTCTTCGTGGACTCGCGCGTGGCCTAGTGCCACTGTCTGAAATTCCGGACCTTGGAGAGCGTGCGGAGTTAGCCGAGCGGGAACGAGCGCGGGCTCGCAACGCGATGGGGACCAGTACATGTGTCCGTGCGGTCGTCGCATATCACATCCTGGTGGACCTTGTGAAACAGGGATGGAGCGTCAAGGCTCCGAGAGGGTTGATCAATATTCAGAGACGCTTGAAACTCGAAAGCCTTGATGATGAGCGCAATTATGTTCGCCAGCAATTGCAGACCGAGCGCGATGAGCAACTAAGGGAACCGGCAGCGATCGAGTTCGTCAATGAAATGGAAACGCGGCGGTTCCATGAACGGCGATCGTGTTCCATTTTTTCGTTGATGCGCGATGGGCGGGATTTGGGCAAGGCGATCGACGAAGCGCATCAGTCGAGCCAATGGGACGCAGCGGTCAGGCCGTATCTTCAGTTCGTTCGCGAGGACGAAGTATGCAAGTTCACAGGGTTTCGGCTCGTCGATATTTGGCGCTATTTTCGGCATACGTGGGCGAATCCATACAAGAGTGTGCCAGGGCGCACCATGATGATTGTGGTGCGAGATGCTGCCGCGCCTTTTCATCCTGTCATGGGCATTGCTGCGCTGAGTAGCGCGACCGTCGGGCTCACGGTTCGCGATGAGTTCATTGGATGGACGATTGATCGGGTGCAGAAGCACATTCTGGAGGCGCCGAGCAAGAAGCACCTGGATTGGATGATGAAGGTCGTCGACGAGGCCATCAAGGAGATTTACGTCGACGATCTCATGCGCGACGGCACAATCACAATACAGTCGCTCAAGCAACCCAACGAGATTTTGATTTCGGAATTGTCCGCTCTTAGCGATTTGCATCGGCAGGAACACTACCGACTGATGCAGGGTTCGGATTATAAGGCTCCAAATAAAGCGGCGATGGCGAAAGTGGGTTACTGGCTAAAGCAAGCGGAGACGCTGCTATTCAAGGCGAAAAGGGAGGAGGAACTTTCGGCGCTCCTGGGAGTGCGTTTACGGCTTTCGGCGGCGCTGGGCGCGATGCCAACTCCGCGAGCCTTGGGCGAATTCATCGGCACCAGCGTTGGGCGCGATACCCTTGCGCGAGTTGTTCGAAGGGTAAAGTCGGATCGGGTGGGCAATGCAATCGCAGATTTGACGGTTTGCGGAGCCGTTGCGCCATATAACGAATTGTTGGGCGGAAAACTCGTGGCAATGCTTATGGGCAGTCCGGAGGTACGCGACGAGTATCACCGTCGTTACAGCAAGACGCCGAGCATCATTGCCTCGTCAATGGCTGGCAAGGCGGTTCAGCGGCCGGTCGAATTGGTTTTTATCTCGACGACGTCATTGTACGGGCAACGGCCTAATCAGTATGACCGGATCGCGATCCCAGGGCGCGTCTGGGGCGGGGACGGTGAGATGCGATATGAGTATCTTGGCCGCACGGAGGGGAAGGGGACATACCAGTTCAATGCGGAAACTATGAAGGCGATGGGCCGGATGTTGGAGCAGACGCGCGGCGGCCAGCGGGTGAATTATGTTTTTGGCGAGGGAGTGAATCCCCGGCTGCGGCATTTGCGCGACGGGCTGGATGAGTTGGGATTGCCGGCCGGGGAGTTGTTACAGCATGGGACGCCCCGGTTGGTTTACGTGCTTAATTTGATTGAGAATCTGGCAGGGTTTTTGTTGGGGTGGGAGAAGAGGCCGAAGTGGATTTCAGGTAATGGGGAGCGGACCGGCATAGAGGCCAGCGCAATGATCGCGGAATGGTGGCGGGAGCGGTGGATGAAGGGGCGGCTTTCGAATGAGGAGGCGATGGGGCGGGTGCGCGAGCATACGTTGTTATATCCGGTGACGCATGGGGCGCGGGTGGTTTTGCCGCGAACGGTTGGGGCGCAGGGGGAGATGTTCTAGGGGGTGCGATAGGGCGGGGGATTTTTCTGGGTGCTTTGCCGGTTCGATATTTCGAGCGGCCCCGCATTTCATGCGGGGTTCACAGGCGCTTTGGATTTTTTGTCCGCTTCGTTTGTCGCCATGCGTTTACCTTCGCTGCGTTCGCGTTCTACGATGTCGCGCAGTTTTGCGCCGGCGAGGCCGAGCCAGCCGATGACCTGGAGGAGGTCGATGAATAGGAGTTCGTCGGCTTCCCTGATGGCCTCGTAGTGGCTGTGGGCCAATTCGAGCATCAAGTGACGGACGTATTGTTCCAACTCGTCGAGAGTTGGCGCCTTGATGTCGTCCCGGGATGGCAAATTTTCTGCCCTGATCCTGTTGTCCAAGAGAGCCTCCTTGCTGCGAAGGTGTGACGGCTCCGCCGTCGCACGTTGAGACTGACCCCGACCAAGAGAAAAGCCGCGTCGTTGCATTGCGAATCGATTGAACGATCGCATCAAAAATTTTACTGACCCATTCTATTGCCCGGCCGGAACTCGCACCCAAATGGCGAGGAGTTCTGCCCGGCTTTCGACATTATAGTGTCTGTAGAGCGATTTTACGTAGACGTGGACGGTGTTGGGGCGGATTTTGAGGTTGGCGGCGACCTGCTTCTCACTGTGCCCCTGAAGAAGGAGGGCCAGCGTCTGGCGCATTCTTGGAGACAGGCCGGGGCCAGTGGTGGAGGTTGCCGGCTCTTCGCGCGGTTCGTCCAGCGCGGCTGGCGGCAGTGACGGCGGCGGCAGCGGGCCTGGGCGGGCCACCCGCGCAACGGGTCTGAATCGGCCGATGCTGACAACGAAGCGTTCGAGCCGCCTGCGATGATCCTGGATGGATTGAGCCTGGAAAGTTGCCGGTCGCATGCGGAAACCTTAACAATAACGGCCAAGTAGACAACAGGGCTTTGCCGGTCTGGTGCTTCATGCGAGAGATCGCATTGCATGCGGGGTTCAGGGTGGGTGGTGGAGCGGTGGTGATGGTGGGGAAGAGGCCCCGCATATTCATGCGGGGTTCCGATGATGTGCGGGGGCTAAATAACATGCGGGGTTCAGGGTGCGGGGTGTAAATAAGATGAGCCACGGTCGGGGAGACCGTGGCTCGACTTCCCGTGAAGGGAAGTTGGACCGAGGAGGGGGGGGACCTCGGTCCGATCAGGGTTAACGTTATGAGGGAAAGGTACGACATAATGGGCGGGGACGCAATACACGATTTTGAAAGGAGGCCGGGGAGGGGCGACTTATTAGCGGGCGTGCGGGCGTGGTTCATGGATGGAGTGGGCGGGATTGGGGGATGGTGGCGAAGGATTGGGTAGTTGGGGGGACATATGGG